>NZ_JBQTGJ010000001.1:0-178141 GCF_052400685.1 Geofilum sp. OHC36d9 | reverse complement strand
CAGTAACCTCATACACCTTGAGATAGTAACCTCATACTACTTTGGAATAAAATATTAAATTTGACCGAATTAGGAACCACTTAAAACCATCTCAAATGAAAAGGATTAGCATAATCTATCTGTTTTCAATTATCGCATTAACCTGTCAGGCACAATTCAATACCCCCCGGTCAGATGCCCCATTTTTAAACAAAAGCCAGGTCGGCGCCAAAGCCATGCCTGGAGAAATAGCGCCCATCACTGCGCCATTCGACATACCGCAACTTAAAAAACCACAGTTTCCGTCCTACACGCTTAATATAACCAGCATGGGTGCAAAACCTGTTAAAAAAGTCACAAAAAACATTCAAAACGCCATTGACAAAGTCAGTAAACGCGGCGGCGGAACGGTAATTGTCCCTCCCGGAATATGGAATACAGGACGTATCATACTCAAAAGCAATGTAAATCTGCATCTTCAGGAAGGTGCTGAACTTCATATAGGTGGTGAAATAGAAGATTTTCTGCCTGCCGTGTTCACCCGTGTTGAAGGAATAGAAGTGATGTCGAGTGGCGGCTTCATCTATGCCCATAATGCAAACAATATAGCTTTAACAGGCAAAGGTAAAATTGTGGGCCCTGAAATGAACACACCGGTTCGTACTGCCGAAAATGCGCCCGGAGTCGTAGAAATTGCCATTGATCAAAACAGTCCGGTAGAAAGCAGACTATACGACGGACACAATGGTCGCTATTTTTACAAACCCAAAGCTGTTTGTTTAGTTGAATGCACAAATATACTTATTGAAGAAATCACCATCGAACGCAGCGTCACCTGGAATGTAACGCCCATATATTGCGATGGCGTAATAATACGTGGCATTACCGTCAACTCCGTAGGAATACCAACAGGCGACGGCATCGACATCGAGTCATCACGCAATGTTTTGATAGAATATTCAACGCTGAACAATGGTGACGATTGTTTTACAATGAAATCAGGGCGCGACAAAGACGGTATACGGGTGAACCGCCCTACTGAAAATGTCGTTGTAAGATATTGCCTTTCGGAAGCAGGTCACGGTGCCATCACCACAGGTAGCGAAACCGCCGGATGGATACGCAACATATATCTGCATGATTGCATTTTTGACGGAACAGACAGAGGTTTTCGATTCAAAACAAGGCGCCCGCGTGGTGGTGGCGTCGAGAACCTCTATTACGAACGAGTAGTAATGAATATTAACAAGCATGCTTTGGAATGGGACCTTCTTGGCAGCCCTTATTATGTGGGTGAACTTGCAAACCGGCTACCCAAACTGCCAATTAATGAGCTGACGCCCATTGTTCGCAATATTTTCATCCGGGATGTAACAATTAAAACCAACAATAATTTTATTGTAGCTAAATGTATTCCTGAAAGTCCTCTAACAAATGTTGTGATGGAAAATATGGATATTACCTGCAATGAATCGATTATACTAAGAGATGTCAAAGACTTCGTAATTCGAAATTCAACAATCAGAAGCAAAAACCAAAATATGGAAATACTGGAAGGTCAAAATGTTGTTTTTGACAATGTTAAAATGATCTACCAGGAAAATAGGGACATGCTATTCTCCGAATTTTAAATGGTCACCAATCATTTACGACATATAAAAAAGATGACTTTAATTTGGAATGATTGTAACAATTACCCGCTTATAACGTGACAATTGTGGTTCTCCTTTGTCGGTGACACGCAATATAAAATGAGCTGTTTCAGTTTTAGTTACAACCGGAGCCGTGAAATTCACTGAATGCACATTTTCTGCACCATTCACCTTTATCATTTTCTTATAAGTACCCGCTTCAGGATAGTTAAACCAAAGAAAGCTGAAACTATCGCCGTCGGGGTCGGTCGTCTCAAACGCATCTAAAGAAAAATTCTCACCTGATTTAACCGTTATTTGATCCGGATGACTTAACACAGGAACAGGAGGATGATTTGCTTCGTCGTACGACCGAATACACCAATACATACGTGCTGCAAAATCATTCTGAAAATCATCTCTCCATCGCCATAACGTAACTTTATCATTTACAAATGAAACCGTATCACGTTTCACCGAACGCCCATATTCACCTGCTATATAAGGAGAGTAACTATCAATTGCATTTGTCCAGATTGCTCTTTTTTCAGGCGCAATGGTAACGATTGAACCGCCGTCTTTAGTTTTTGAGAAATCGGGGATATACAATTCGTAACGACCACCCCAACCACCCCAATCAGGATGCCCGGCATCATTAAGGCCATTGGCAATGAGTCCTAAAAATGAAGGCGTATCACCTTCCATCCCCCAGGCCACATCGGGATAAATAGCGCCCAGTGGACCATGATTCTGTTGAATATTCTCAGCAATCCACCTGTTACTAATAGTTGCATTATCAATACCTTTTACATAACTGTTTATTGCTGTCCAGGTTGCGCTGGCATAATCATCGCCCGGACTAACGATGTAGAACAAATCGGGGAAATTAGCTCTAATCCAAATGCCACTGTCATCCTGATCAGATATGGTATAGACTCTAAGTTTTGATATTAACCTTTTTGCTTCCTTTTTACTTTTTGTTTTTTCAATCGTAAACAATGCCTGAGCCAACGTATTCACACCACCCCAGGCAGAAATCCACAAGGGACGTTCATCATCTTCTTCCAGAATATCTATAATCCAATCAGACCCTTCAGAATCCATGCCTTCCCCAACGCCTGTCATGCCATATTTGGGCAATCCCGACTTAACGAGCATCGATAACGTTTTTGCATCAGGAAAACCCGGCTCATGTTTTAAAAGATTAGGCTGTACTTTGCCGTATGCCTCAATTACTTTTTCAATTGATTCAGGATTTACAACGGAAGTGTGCCAACAGGAAGTGGTCGCAACAATACCTTTGATGTCGATTTGATTCGAATATAAAAACAAACGTACCAACGACTGTGTATCATCCGGATCGGCTTCAATATCGGTTAATATAACAACTCTGTTTTTATGAACCTCCTGTCCCCTGATAAAGCTGCAAGCAAAGGCAAAAAGGATAAAAAGGGTTAAATTTTTCATAGCTTAAACGAATAAAATTATAACTAGTATCTTTCTCTTATGTGACTCTTTTAATATAAGCAGCCTCCAGATCAGACAACATTTCTTTAAACAGGTTACTTTCTGCTACTTACCCCATTAATTAAATGGCTATCACAGGGATAAAGGCCACGTATTGAGGGAGTATAAAGGCCAACTTCTGCATTAGGCTAGCTCTCATCAGGTCATTTACACCGTTAAACTTACATTTTTGAAGCGACGCAAGACTTGAATTCAAACACACGACTCTGCGGACAGACTCCAGGTAACAACTGCGAGCCCATTTTTTGATTACCTGTATAACAACTAAGTTAACCTCGCACAAAATTTCGATATTCCATTTTCGAATATTTAATTTAGAATTTTAAACTTCTCTAAAAAAATATTTTCTTAAACTGAACATCCAGGTAACCCTCAACTCCTTTAACATCTTTAAAATTATCTAATTTTACCGATCTTTTCGCCTCACAAAAAAAATAAACTAATTTCTCCTCCATTATGCCATTTTTATACACTTCACAAATCCCCATTCGTGTAATTAGTGTTTGTCTATAAAGTCAACTTCTGCGTTATGCTTGTCATAAAAACAGTCATTTACGAAAAGTAAACGCCTTGATTTTTATGACTTCGCAAGCCTTGAATTTGGACTTTTCTTATCAAACACTTGTGCTTTTTTGCTGTTACTAATTAAAAAATTGTTACTGCTTACGAGGAAAAAATCGCCACGTCTCCTTCAAAACAGTTTCCTTAAAAGGGAGCCCCTACAAGAAAAAAAAAAGACAAATTAGATAGCAGTGGATATAGGTCAAAAAATATTACATACCTCTGAGAGGTATAGCGCAAACAGCTAATCGTGAAATTAATGTGAAATAAAACTTAAAAGCCCACGATATAGAGCTTGGAAAAAACTACTGCGACAGATAAGAATACTTCATTTTTGAAGCTTACTAACCTTAAAAAATGGCAATCAAATGAATCGAAACTCACAACACATCAGCTACTAAACAAGTTTCGAACATCAACCTATATTTACAAGAGTCTCAGCATAAAAATAACAAGGGTAACCCAAAACAGATAAAAACCTTAACTTTGTGCGCTAAAAATAACGCAATGATAAAATTTCTTAAATATCTTCTTAAAACCGCCATTTTCTGGTTGTTACTATTTGCCTTTTACCGGGGCGTTTTTATCCTGTTCAATATATCCTATTCCGGTGGAACGCCTTTGGGTATTCTGGCAAAATCATTCCTCACCGGGCTGCATCTCGACCTATCAATGACCAGCTACTTAATACTCCTGCTAAGTGTTATTCAAACTGTCACGGTAAGTATTAGTCGTCGGTTTTCATATAAGGCACTTCACGTCACCAACCTCATCCTCATCACCATTTTCACTGCTTTGCTACTGGGCAATATTAACTTATATGCTTACTGGGGACGACTGTTAGATGCCGAAGGTTTTAGCTTTCTGAAAACCCCGTGGGTCATATTAGCCTCCGTGAAATGGTACGAGAGTATCTTGTTTATGGTTATTTGGGGCGGATTTGCGTGGGCCGCCATTTATTTATACAGCCGATGGACAAAACACTTCAAATCATCACAAAGCATGGCTCCACTGAATACCGCCATAGCTGCATTTCTTACGCTGTTCACCGCAGCGGTAATGATTATACCTATCAGAGGCGGTTTCGGGGTGGCACCTATTAATACCGGCATCGCCTATTTTTCGTCATACAACTACGCCAACCATGCAGCCGTTAACCCGCTGTGGAATCTTTTTTACAGTTTCAAACGCATGGATGCGCGTACCCGCCATTACAAATTCATGGACGAAGACAAAGCACTTGCCATTTATAATGAATTACGCACTGTTGACAACGATTCGATCATTAAAATATTGAAAACCGACCGTCCAAATGTGGTCATTATTCTTATGGAAAGCTTTTCGGCTCAGGTTGTTGGATGCCTGGGCGGCGAACAGGTAACACCCAATCTGGATTCACTGGCACATCAAGGCATACTTTTCTCAAATATCTATGCCGCCAGCGACCGCTCCGACAAAGGAATTGTAGCTACGCTGGCCGGCTATCAGGTTATGCCTGCGTATTCAATCATTCAGTATCCGGCCAAATCGCAATCTTTGTCTTTTTTGCCCCAAAAAATGAAACAGGCCGGTTACGGTCATCTCTCGTATATGTACGGCGGCGACATCGGTTTCAAAGGCATGAATTCATTTGTAACATTGTCTGGCTTTCCCAAAGTGATAACCATCGATGATTTCCCATCTTCAACCAGAGGCAAAAAATGGGGCGTTCACGATGAGTTCACCTTCAGCCGCCTGGCAAAGGATATGAAAAACGATCAATCGGACCAGCCATTCTTTAAATTCTTTTTCACGTTGAGCAGCCACGAACCGTTTGATGTTCCGATGGAAACCGTCTATCGAGATCCTTATCTAAACTCCATTCATTATACCGACAGGTGCTTAGGCCAATTCATCAAGCAGGTCAAAGACAACGGTCTATGGGATAATACGCTATTCATTCTCATTGCCGATCACGGAACACCCGGGCCCCGGAAAGCCACTTCGCAAATGCCCGAGCGTTACCATATACCAATGATATGGACCGGAGGAGCATTGGCCGTCACCGACACTACCATCACCAAACTGGGCAGTCAAAAAGACATGGTTGCCACTTTGCTGGGGCAATTAAATATTGATGCTTCTGAATTCAGATTTAGTAAAAACATTCTATCAACAGGCACCCACGAATACGCATTTTTCACTTATCCCGACGCTTTTGGCTATGTTACACCGACTTCTTACCAGGTGTATGACAATACAGCAAAAAAATATGTGATGCAAACTGGCTCCGTCAGTCAGATAGACAGCCTGCGGGGCAAAGCCTATTTGCAAGTGCTCTCAGCCGACCATTTAAAGCGATAATCTATTACAATTCAATTATTTAACATAGCAAACCATTTTTTTTTAGAGCCTCAAAAACAGATTGGTTTAATTCCAGAAAAAACAGGCAGACATCATGACCAGAAAAGATTTTGAAATAATGGCACCGGCAGGCTCGTATGAGTCACTCAGGGCAGCTATTCAGGGAGGAGCCGATGCGGTCTACTTCGGTGCCGGCAATTTAAATATGCGATCACGGTCATCGGCCAATTTCGCACCCGATGATTTAAAACAAATTGCCAAAATATGTGCTGAAAATGGTTTAAAATCATACCTGACACTTAACATCACCCTTTACGATCAGGATTTGGCAGAAATGCACCACATGGTGGATGTTGCCGTTGAAAGTAACATCTCAGCCATCATTGCCAGCGATATAGCCGCTATTCAATACGCACGCCGCAAAGGTATGGAGGTACATATCTCCACCCAATCGAATATATCAAATATAGAAGCAGTTAAATTTTACAGCCAGTTTGCCGACGTGGTTGTGTTGGCCCGCGAATTAAACATGGATCAGGTAAAAGCTATTCATGATGCCATTATACAGGACGATGTACGCGGCCCGGGAGGCCAATTGATGCGTATCGAAATGTTTGCCCATGGCGCATTGTGTATGGCCGTATCCGGAAAATGTTACTTAAGCCTGCATCAAATGAATGCTTCGGCAAACCGTGGTGCTTGTCTGCAACCATGCCGGCGCGGCTACGTGGTAACAGAAAAAGAAACCGGCGACGAACTGGCGATAGATAATCAATACATCATGTCGCCCAAAGACCTGAAGACCATTCATTTTCTGAATAAAATGATAGATTCCGGTGTTCGTGTCTTTAAAATTGAAGGACGTGCACGTGGTGCCGAATACGTTAAAACGGTCTGTCGTAGTTACGATGAAGCCATACATGCGTATCTCAATGGTTCCTATAATGAGGAAGCCATAAATAAATGGGATCAGGCACTTTCATCAGTCTTTAACCGTGGCTTCTGGAATGGTTACTACCTGGGACAACGGCTGGGTGAATGGAGTCATAACTATGGATCGCAGGCCTCCAAACGAAAAATTTACATCGGTAAAGGCAGCAATTATTTCCCGAAAATTGGCGTGGCCGAATTTCTGCTGGAAACCCAACATCTTAAAGTCGGTGACCAGATTCTCATAACCGGGCCAACCACAGGGGTTGTTGAAATGACGGTACCCGAACTGCGCGTGGACTTAAAGCCTGTTGATGAAGTAACAAAAGGTGATCGTTTCTCAATGCCAGTTAATGAAAAAATTCGTCGTAACGACAAATTATTTCGCATTGTAGATGCCAAGGAAAAATAGCGTTGGTTTACAGAAATACGGTTAAAACGCATCTCAACTCCCTAACGGATGCATAAAAACACATAAAAAAATGCAAGTCAAAGGTCATCTGCAAAAAATGCGTAGCGAAGTCACCAGCAATCAGCAGGTCAATTATTACCTGTCGCTTGATGGCGAAGAAATAACTATGAACAATTTGATGAACAAAACTATTACACTGCGTTATAGCGGCATCATCCATTGCGTTGCATGTGGTAAAGTTACCAAAAAATCGTATGCCCAGGGCTATTGCTTTAACTGCATGCAAACGGTTCCCCAGGCCGAAGAATGTGTGCTTCGTCCCGCCCTGTGCAAGGCTCATTTGGGTATAGCCCGCGACATGACTTATGCCCGTGAACATTGTCTGAAACCGCACTTCGTGTACCTTGCCAATACCGGCGATATTAAGGTTGGGGTGACCCGTGAGTCGCAAATTCCAACCCGATGGGTTGATCAGGGAGCAACGGCCGCCATCAAATTATGCATGACCCCCAACCGTCGCATGGCCGGCCTTATAGAGATGCATCTGGGGCAACATTTTACCGATAAAACAAGCTGGAAAAAAATGGTGACTAACGAAGTGGATGCCACACTTGATATGCAAATATTTCGGCAAAAAGCACTAACACTATTAAATCCGGAAATGGAAAATCTCATCTGCAGCGACGACCAGATTTATCGCTTTAATTACCCGGTTCTGCATTATCCCACACATCCCAAAAACACCAATCTGGATAAAGAAGCCTCCATCTCGGGCGTGTTGAAAGGTATTAAAGGGCAATATTTACTGCTCGACGATGAACGCGTTATTAACATACGCCGCCATACCGGTTACTTAGTGGATCTGGAATGGGAGTAACCGGGCACAAAAAACAAACGCTCACAAGTAGGCAGCCTGATGACAGCTCAATACCTGTAAGCGTTATTTCTTAAAAATTAAACGATACTTTACAATTTCGCCCACTGACCTGAAAGGGCTGATTGACGCACCGCATCAATTACCTTCATATTATTCACGGCATCTTCCAATGGCGTGGGCACCGGTTGCTTCTGCAAAAGCGACTGCGAAAAAGCGTCAAACATAATTCCATAAGGATCACAAACCGGGAACTGAACCTCACGTGATCCCTGCCCTGTACTCACCGTAATAGTCGACGGCGTGTCCACATAAGTATTAAAAGGAACATGCACAGTAATGGTTCCAGCTGTTCCAATGATATCAACTTTTTGAAACGGCTCGGAAGTGGTTGATACAAAAAATGTAGCGGTGGCGTTTCCAAACTGAAGTAAGGCTGAAGTACTTCTGTCAGTACCAAATTCAGGATGATTATCCATTGTAGCCAAAACATTACCGGGCTCCCTTCCAAATACAAACCGGGCCACTGAAATGGCATAACAGCCAATATCCATCAAAGCACCACCTCCAAAAGCCTTTATATTCCTTATGTTAGTTGGCGAAGGGTTATTATATGTAAAAGTAGTATGAACCGCATTGACATCGCCAATTTGGCGTGATCGGATAATATCCCGGATATGTTGCCATAATGGATGAAAACGATACATAAAACCTTCCATCAGTGGCACCCCCAACGTCTCTGACAGTTGCACAACCTTTTCGGCTTCCGCAGCATTCATGGCCAATGGTTTTTCGCACAAAACCGGTTTACCGGCATTCAAAGCCTTAATGGCCCACTCGGCATGCAAATGGTTTGGCAGAGGGATATAAATGGCTTCCACTTCTGGATTGTCAATCAATTGCTGGTAACCATCACATACCACTGGTATAGCGTACTCTGAAGCAGCCTCGGCCGCTTTATTCCTGTCACGTGAAGCAATGGCGTAGAGTTGGCTTTTGTCTGTTTGCTGTAGAGGTAATGCAATACGTTTGTAAAAATGGTTAGAGACACCAAGAACCCCATATTTTATCTTATTCATAATGTAAACATTTAATAACCAAAACTATTCAACTCTATAATTATACAAATAATCATTCGCCCCACCTGTGAGAAGATTAAAACGGTAAGAAGATTTTAAAAACCCAATACTGAAACGGCTAATTCCCTTCAAAGGAAAGCCATCGTATTCAGACCCATCCAAATTTAACAGATGAATATGTCCATCATGTTTCTCAACCAAACCAAATTTAATATCAGAAGATGAAAATTGATACAAATCCACATTTACCAATATCGGCTCATCAAATTTACGGCTGGCGGTGAGATGCCCCTTTTCATCAAATAGCTGAAAGCTATCCTCAGTAACAAATACATATCGGCTGTGTCCATTCGGGAGCGAAAACCAGGTAAAATAATGAGGGCCCAATTCTTTATGAAGACTGGTCAACGATGTTTTACCCGAAGGCAAAGCAACCTGCACCAACTCACCGCGTTTGGTAGTCGTTGTTAAAAGCGGCCTTCCTTGATCCTCTCCTTCAAGATAAAACATCGAGGTCGCATTACGCACAAAAGGTCGATCGGGTGTCACCCTCACATTACCCCTACGATCGGTAATATAATTTCTGAACTGATCACTATACACCAGATAGTCGCGTCCCTGACTCACAAAGTGTTGCAAAGGGAGAGTCACGATCCCTTCTGACTTGGGTGCATCCCAACCAGGATTTCGGTTCCCTGTTTTATCATACAAATAAATACGATTATCGGCCAATGCGACAAAAATCCTGTAATCTTTATCATTCATATAATCAAAAACAGACAAACCATTGGTCGCCTTATCTGGCAACGAAATCGGATAACGAGCCACATGATTTCCATTTCTGTCGAGCAAATAAATACGGCTCGCCGTATTAAAAAGATATTGCAGCTTATTGTTTTTATAATAATCAATCTGGTAAATCTCACTCATAACAGACTCGCCCAATGGCCTTTTCCATAAAATACGCCCCATATTATTAATGAGATATAGATTATTTTTAGCATCCTGCACCATCACCTCCTTCTCACCGGAAACATGGTTATCGACCAATATCGGTTTGCCCAGTATGACCGTATCAAGTCGGCTTTGCCAAATGGTACGCGGCTCCTTATCACGATATGGCGCATAATTGGCAAAAATGGTAGTGTAGAGCAAATCGGTGGTTTGCGACAATTGGAGACCAACACCATAAAACCCGGTTAACGCTTTGTCCTGCTTTTCGGTTGGAAAAACGTTTTTATTTAAATGTCCTTTTATGAGATTAAAAATATGAGGAATCTCCACAAACAGAAAAAAATTATCATTAAAGCCAAAATTCTCCACAAACGATGAATAATAAGGATGGGAGGACAAATTCTTTTTTAATACGTTGGCATACAAAAATTCACGAATAGCGTCACTGCTATCGGCAAAAACCATATAATTCTGATAAAACGAAAAATAAACCGACGGCACTTCCGGGAAAAGAACCTGAAAATAATTACGCATCACGGTTGCTTCAGGCATTTCATAAACCGGGAAACGGGTATCATCGTCCAATGAGATCCAAAATGTTTCAGAATCAGAACGTCTGTTATCAGTCATCATTTTTTTCAATACAGCCATGGCTTCGGTTTGACCAGACGTACTAAATACAAGCAACTTATGATATTGACCTGCAGGCTCACTCGCAACATAAGCAAGAGCTGCCTCACGATCAATCAACGGTAAAAACATCTGCGGAAACGATACGCCATGGCGCTTGCGGAAACCATTGGCCAACTTGCCGTAACCATCCGATGATTTAAAGCGGGTCAAATTATCCTTAAAGCGGGGTGACATATTATAACTCATAAGCATCTTTGCAGAAGAAGGTATAACATCGGCCACATTTGAACGCATGGGTTCAACCCCATTAAACAAGGAAGAAAAAAGTGAATCAGCAGGCGAGAACGAAAAACCATTCAGATAAACAGACGCTTTCCTAATATCCATATCCAACTCGGCCCATGCTGTCCATTGATCTTCAGAAATACCGGAATACAGCTGACGGGTAACCATCGGTAACTTTCTAAAATTTAAATAAACAGACACAGGTTGTTCATTGAGTGATGTTTTTCGTATTCTCTCAAATGAAGCATCAGCAACAATCCTTTCAGAAGAAGAAGCCTTGCGCACCCTCTCAACAATTGCAGCCGAAGGGCTGACCGACAAAATGCCATCCTGAAAGCAATAATATAAATTTAATGGTAAATCGACTGTTGCTTGCCAAATACCTACCCGTCCGTTAAACGAAACCGATCGCCCCATTGCTATATCAACAGCATTTGACAGTTGCAACGCCTCCGAAGGATTTTTAACCGACAAGTTCAAAAGCCAGCTAACCGAATTTGCGGTATCGGGATGCAAGGAAAACGAAAATGGACGTTGAAGCAAATCTCTGGCTACCGGCTGGTTCATAAAAGCCGAGGAGTCAGTCCATGCAACCACAGCCTGAATAGCCTGCCAACACTCAAAGTCAGATAAAGCAGATGCAAAACTGACCTGCCTACTCAGCAAATCCATTAACACGGCGGGCTGATTCACCTGCACCACAAGTGCGGCATCACCCGTAACTGCATTCATCGGCTCATTGGCGTTATATGGTTGATTTCTTCTTAAATAGAAAAAAGCCAAAATAATAATGATAAGAAGAAAAACAACTGCCGTGATGGAAATAAACCTCTTGAACATACTACTAAATTATCATTTCAAAAAAATCAGCGTACGACAGCCACCTTTGTCACATCAGAGACAGAACCATCGGCCGTCGCAACAAAAATAAGATAAACTCCAGTTTTAACCTTTTGGCCCCAAAAATTACGGCCATCCCAAAAAGCCTGCCCACCAACTGAGGTCGTTTCATACACCAAACGACCCGCTGTATCCGTAATTTTAACATTGGTATTTGTCATCAAACCCGTAATCGTAATGTCTCCTTCAAAATTTGGACGAACGGGATTGGGATATACATACATTTGTGAAAAAGTAGTCTCGCCTTTGGTGGCCTGCCCCTGATAAGAAACAATACCTGCACCGGTGGCAATAAACACTTCGCCGGTATTCTCATCAATCGTGATATCGTTTATATAATCGGAAGGCAATGGACTGTTTGTGGTATTAAAAGCATTAAGTTGTTCACTTCCATCGGCCGAGACCAGAAAAACGCCCGACCCCATAGTCCCCAGCCACTTACGATTACCCGGATCAACAGCAATACTTGTAACAGACTCTTCACCAAGAAGATAATCAGCCCGACCCGATCCATCGTCACGGGCTATTTTAATACGCGAAAAAACAGGAGCCGAGTCATCCGTAAGCAGCGTATAAGGCTGATAATTAACCAACACACCTTTATCAGTCCCCAGCCAAATTTGTCGGTTCAAATCCTCGGCAATGGCATACACATTATTGGTGACTTCCTCTCCATCACCATCAATTAATAAAAATTGTCCCAAATTGCGAGGGTCATCGTCAGCTTCTGGCGACACCGCGCTTTTATAATAATCATCGGTTTGATCTTCGGGGGTATCATTATCATTCCACACAAAAAGCCCTGTAGAAGTACCTCTCCGAATAGACAACCACTTATCGCCCCACGACGTATTAATCAAAGGCATAAGTCCCTGATTTTTACTTATAGCACCATAAGAATATCGTTGCCACTTGTCTTCCTCAGGAAAATAGGCGACAATCGGATTCTCAACTTCTGAATTGGTCATCCAAAGAACATTGTTTTCGTCGAAAGCCGAACTTGCCACCCTTACATACTGACGCGCATCGCCAGTAATATTAACAAGACCGTTTTCGGGAGTGAAAAAATGATTGGTAACGCTAACTTTATGGTCCACTATTTCTATTTCAAAAACACCACTACCCCATGAATTCGCATATACCTTAGAGGGATCAGAAGCCGAAAATGCTACTGACATCATATCAAACGAAGCATCTAATTCCGGCGTGTTATTTCTGGTCAGTTGTCTCCATCCGTCGTAGGTCAGCACCGACAACGCTGCCCAACGATACAAATTATTCCAGGATGAAGTTATTCCTCCGGGTATTACCCATAAGTTGTTGTTAAAAAAGGCAATTTGATTGGCATAATTACTAACCGGCCCCTGAGGCAAAAATTGTTGCCATAGATCGTTTTCCCAAAATAAAATGCCATTACTGCGATCAGACAGCCATACTTTGCCGCCATCCGATGCTACAGCTGAAAAATTTGCTGTAAGTGACACTTCATTAACCAACGGACTCTTAATAGTCTGGATGTTCGACAAATAATCATCAAACTTTAGTACTTCAGATTTCCCAACAACCCAAAGCTGATTCGCATCCGTTTCCATTGATTGAAACCCTGTTATCGAAGTCACCGTTGTTGCACCTGCATCGGTAAGCTGAAGCAGAGTTGCGCCTGTACCTGTATCGCCTTTCACAGCCATCACTTTTTCACCGAACAAAGCCACCGAAGAATAAGTTGTAATGTCAGGTGAGTAGAGATTCCATGCCGTATACACGTGAATGTCTGTTGCTGACAGTAAGGCTCTAAGCACTCCCGCAGATGTCGCCGCATAAAGATACTCACCATCCGAAGCCAGTTGATTAACCTTTAAATTTGATGCATTATCACCAATATAGTAAGTCGATACAACCTCCAATTTATCCAAATTCAAAACCAAAATTCCAAAATCAGTGGCACAGTACAATAAATTATCTATTACCAAAAAATGATTGATCTGCTTACTACCGGCCATTATTTTCAATTTCAAATCATTGATATTAAAAATTGTACCATCTTGTAAGATATCAATATTACCATCAGCATAGCCTATAAACAAACGATTTCCCCAACCAAGAATAGCGGATATTCCAAAATCAGACAAACCATCGGTAGTTGTATAAGTTGATATCGAATAATCGGCTTTTTCTACTCGTATCAAACCCACACTGGTAGCCCCAATCCATTGTGTGTCCGTTTCTTCTATGTCAAAACAATTGGCGTACGAAAAATAAGACTGCCAAAGCCCATCCGACTGGCCGTTTGCTACAACAGAACAAAACACGGTCGTCATCAAAAAAAACCGTGAAAAAAAGCTACGTGTCATCATTGAACAGATTTTAAAAAATTAAGCAGGCCTTCGACGGCGCGGCCCCGATGACTAATTTTATTTTTTACAGAAGGGGCCATTTCAGCAAAAGAACAGTCGTATCCTTCCGGCTCAAAAATCGGATCATAACCAAAACCTCCATTTCCACGTGGGGACTTCAGAATAGAACCTTTGACCACACCTTCAAACAAATATTCAGTACCATCCATAATGAGCGCAATTACAGTCTTAAACTGCGCTTTTCGATTGGTTTGATCGTTAAGAAGCGTCAGCACCTTATTCATATTCTTCTGCGAATTGCTTTCTTCACCGGCAAAACGAGCCGACCAAACTCCAGGAGCACCATCAAGCGCTTCTATTTCGAGACCTGTGTCATCGGAAATTGTGTTCAGCCCAAACAGATTAAAAATAGTTTTTGCCTTTATCAACGCATTTTCAGCCAAAGTAACCCCGGTTTCTGGTATCTCTTCGAGATAATTCATCTCAGGTAATCCTTTTAGAATAAAACCCGCCGGCAGAATAGCCTTTAACTCACTTATTTTATGATTGTTATGCGAAGCAAAAATTAAATCCATATAATACCCTCTTCTTTATGACGTAAATTACCGGTAGTGAAGGTAAAATATTTGTTTCGTATACACAAGAAACCCTTCTTTAGTATAAAACAAAGAAGGGTTTCGTAAAGTATTCAAATACGAAAAATATCTTAGAAATTGTTATAACCATACTTCATAAGATCGGTTCGGGGATTAATTACCATAACAGGGATTTTCGCAGAATTAGCAATCATATACTGCTCCTGAGCACCCAAAATATAAGCATGAAAAGCAATGTCGCGAGACGTCATAATAATAATAAGATCTGCATCATTATCAACGGCATGTTTTAATGTTTCCTCACTAAAAGGTAAATTATGCCCCGCCAAAACCAACTCATAATTAATTTTATTCTCTTCCAAAAAAGATTTACAAAAAAGCAGATTGGCACGCGTACGCTGCTCAACCACACCATCCTTACTTGAATCGGCAAATAAAATGGTGTTGGAACTAAAATATTGCGACATAAATTGTACCCACTTCAACTTCTCCTTATTCTCAGTTTTAAAATCAACCGGGAAAACAATATTGCGATAACTTAAACCTGGCTTAGGTGCATCCTGAACCACTAAAAATGGAATTTTAGAACCCAAAATAACTTTTAAAGCACGACTCCCGGTTAGCTTTTGCATCCCATTTACACCATGGGTACCCATCACAATAATAGTGGCTTCCAACTCATTGGCCACTTTATTAATGGTTTTAAAAATAGAACCATTACGAACCAGAAAAGCAGGTTTAATACCCATTTCGGCTGATAATTTTTCCACCTCAGCTGCCAAATCCCGTTCCCTGCCAGCAATCTCATCTTTTTTCTTGGCAATATGCAACAGGGTAACTCCCACTTTTAAACGTGCCGCCAGTATAACAGAATGCGCTACAGCATTCTTTGCCATTGCCGTAAAATCATAGGGCACAACAATGCTATGGTTCAGGCTTTCCATATTTATCAATTGAGGTTAATATTTATGAGTTTTAAAAACATCATTCAAATTATCAGAAATAATAAATCTTCTTTTGCTATTCAAACTACCAAATCCAGGTTGAAATTAACACTTTAATCACCTACAATAACTTTTTTTACAAAAAAATAACATCAAAAATAATTTAAAGGCCTTAAATGTAATTAAAAAACAGTTTAATTTCCTTATCTTTTTTGAGATATTTTAATAGGTACCTAAATAATGATTTACGATCATTTATTAATCAACATCGATGGCTGAACTCATTCAACATATTCCGAAGACAATAACCATTTCAGGTTTAACCCTGCTTATGGTTATTACCGGTATAATAATCAGGCGATGGTTCTTTAAGCGGATTGATGCGTTGGTTGAGAAACGGGTAAATGAAATAATGAAAATTAAAACGTTGGCGCTGCGCATAAAAACAGGCCCGGAAAATGATGCCTATATCCAAAAAGATAAAAAACCCCATGTTAAAACATTAAGATATAAAAGCGTTACAGTTCTATTTGCCGACATACAAGGGTTCACAAAAATAGTTGAACGACTAAACCCCGAGATGCTGGTTGATCAACTCGATGATTTTTTTGTCCGATTCGACAACATTGTAGACCATTACGGCATTGAAAAAATAAAAACAATAGGTGATGCCTACATGGCAGCATCGGGATTGCCGGAAAAAAACAGTTCACATGCAATCGAAATGGTAATGGCTGCATTGGAAATACAAACTTACATGAAACAACTCAGAGAAGAAAAAGCTCGTCAGCATGAAGATTTCTGGGAAGTACGAATCGGAATACATACCGGTCCGGTTATCGCCGGCAGGGTAGGACGGAAAAAAACCACCTTCGATATTTGGGGCGATACCGTTAACACGGCCAGCCGGATGGAATCGTCGGGCAATGCCGGTGAAATCAATATAACTGATTCCACATACCAAATGATTAAAGATTTTTTCGTGTGCGAGTACCGTGGCCAAATGCCCATAAAGTACAAAGGCGCTATTGACATGTACTTTGTGAAAGCAATACGACCGGAGCTATCGCTAAACGGCTCAGGACTGATACCGACACAAACCTTCTTTACACGACTGCAACATATTCGCTTCATTCATCTGGAAGAAGCTGTTTTAAACAGACTTAGCGTTGAATTATCAACAAACATCAAATACCACAATGCACGACACACGATTGACGTTTTAACCCAGGTTGAAATACTGGCCCGGAATGAAAAAGTAAATGAAGAGGAGCTGCTCTTATTAAAAACAGCCGCTTTAATGCACGATACGGGATTCCTGACCAATTATCACAACCATGAATATCACAGTACCATTATAGCCACCGAGGTTTTGAATAATTTTGGTTATTCACCTGAACAAACAAAAAACATAAATAAGCTGATTAACGCTACCCACCCACAACATCTACCAACAACTCTTCTTGAACGCATCATTAAAGATGCTGATTTAGATCATCTCGGACGGGCCGACTTTTTTAATCTCTCTGAATTACTTTTTAACGAACAAAAGATATTTAATCCACACATAAAAAAGGACGAGTGGCTCTTAAGTCAGATTTCCTTTCTCTCAAACCATAAATTTTACACATCAACAGCATTAGAAATGCGACAATACGCTAAAAATATTCATTTAAGAACATTACGCCAGTTGGTCAATTGCAAAAACTAAACAGTGCCTGCCCATAACGTCGGGAGTTTGGTTATAAAGTTCAAATTCAAGGCTTGCGAAGTCAGGAAAATATGTATTTATATAAATAAAGGATCTTTTTGAGGACAAGCTTCACGTAGCTTTTGAACTTTTCATGTAAGCACTAAATAGTATGAGAATTTCAACCTTTCTATTTAGAACCTTTCTGTTTTTTTTTACATTTGTTGACCAAAAAAGTATTTACCCACAACAAACATAGCGGTTGGGGTTATATAAAACACACGCCGACAAAAACAACGGCTCAAATAACATAAAAGATGAAAACAACAGAGGTGGAAAGCAAACTCCCGAATATGATTGGTCCGGGAACTAAAATCGTCGGTAACATACAAACCAATGGCGATTTTAAAATTGATGGAAACATAGAAGGAAACGTGAGCTCCAAAGGAAAAGTTGTTGTAGGTGTTAATGGCTTTGTTAAAGGCGAAATCATCTGTTCAAACGCAATTATTTCGGGTTCGGTAAACGGAAAGTTGGTTGTTTCTGAACTTCTCTCCATGCAGTCAAGTTCAAAAATTAACGGTGATATCCGTGCCGCAAAATTATCAATTGAACCGGGGGCAATTTTTACCGGCACCTGTACAATGGGATCCGATGCGAAAATGCAAACCCCTTTAACTGAGGTGAAAAAATAAAACCAGATCAACCTCATACCAAACCGAAATCGCATAACAAAAATCTGTCTATAAAACTCAACTTCGACGTTATGCGTACTGTAAAAGCGGATATTTACGACTATAAAGTCACATATTTCATATGTTTAAATTTATCTTTCAATGGTCATATGGAACTCTCGATGAATTTTAATCATTCTCCTGTGTGTATTTTAGAATGCTAAAATTCATGTTCGTTTCATATGTTTAGAATTTGTTTTTTAAGGTCATATGGAACTCGCCGGGATAATCGTACTTCTGTGTGTGAAACAATTCCCATGGCCCGTTTCAAATTTTAAAAGCATCAAAACATAGCACTCGTATCTGCAATACGAATATTCGGACAAACACTAACAATCACCTGCTCCAAAAAAATTATGGTAGCAGGTGATTTTAATTTACTCACCAGCAATGGTTCAAATACTACTCAAAGAAACGATTTTAAGCCTTATCCTGTTATTAGCAGGCTTTCTTATCGGTCAGGTAACTAACTGGGTAGTATTTACAGAATATTTTATTTGTCTGTCGTTGCTATGTGTTGTATTCATTTGTAGCACTCTGCTTTTTAATCGTCAAAAGAAGCACAAAAAACAATGGTTTGGACTTACATTTGCCACTATGGCAATGTTGGCTCAATTAATTATTTTACTTTTTTTATTCCTTTTTCTTGAACCCCAGAACAAAAATCATCGTATAGCTGCCATTAGTCTTATGGTCTCTTACTTTATTTTCTTTATTACAGACACACACTGGAAAGTTAAATGGCTGTTTTATTAAGCTAAAGCAGAAACAGGAGATTAGTTTTTTTATTAAATTAGACGTATTAATTTCACAGAATGAAAAGACTGCTCACCATACTATTTATATTTTATGCAGGCTTCACCTTGCACGCCAACGACACTAAAAGCCAGACGTCAGATGAAGGATTTGATATTACCGAACTGATCATGCATCACATCGGCGATTCACACGAATTTCATATTATCAGCTTCCCAAAATCATCCGGCGAAACACTTGACATAACGCTGCCGTTGCCGGTAATATTATGGGATAACCATGGGTTGCACCTATTTCTGTCATCAAAATTTCACACCGGCAAAGCAGAAAAAATAGTATACTCACGCGGCAGTTATTATACGTTACTTAATGAAAAAATATATCAAACGGACGCGGAAGGATCCTTATCATACAATGCTGCCGGTGATGTCACCAATAAAAAACCCTTAGATATTTCAATTACCAAAAACGTATCGAGTATGTTTCTATCCATAGCCATACTCCTGCTGTTATTTATTCCTGCGGCCAAAAACTACAACCGGAAAGATGGCATATCTGCGCCTCAGGGGGTTCAAAAAGTCTTAGAACCTATCGTTCTGTTTGTTCGTGACGATATTGTAAAATCGCAAATAGATAAGAACAAAGCTGATTTCTTCATGCCCTTTTTGATGACGCTGTTTTTCTTTATATGGACCAATAATTTACTGGGACTAATACCTTTTTTCCCGGGTAATGCGAACCTTTCGGGCAACATTGCATTTACCTTCACTTTGTCAGTCTTTGCCTTTCTGGCCATTAACGTATTTGGATCGAAACATTACTGGAAAGATATTTTTACGGCACCTGGCGCGCCATTATACATCAAAGTATTACTGGTTCCCATCGAGATTATTGGCATCTTTACCAAACCATTTGCTTTAATGATTCGACTCTTTGCAAATATAACAGCCGGACATATCATTATATTAAGCCTTACCTCGATCATATTTGTATTACAAACTATATATGCCTCACCTCTTACCGTCTTACTTTCATTGGTAATGTATTCACTGGAATTTTTGGTGGGAGCCCTGCAGGCGTACGTATTTACCTTATTAACAGCGCTATTTATTGGTATTGCTGTAAACAAAGAACAATAAAATTTTAAAATTTAATACAATGGAAGGACTAAGTTTTATCTCAATCGGGTTAGGCCTGATAATAATTGGAGCAGGTTTAGGAATAGGAAAAATCGGAGCTTCGGCAATGGAAGCTATGGCAAGACAACCTGAAGTAAGCTCAAAAATTCAAACAGCAATGCTTATTATTGCAGCTCTTATTGAGGGAGCAGCTCTTTTTGCCATTGTAATTGCCTGGATGAAAGGTTAATATTTAACAAAACAGAAACAGAATGGGGATACTATCTGTAGATCCCGGGTTGGTTTTTTGGACCACACTCTCATTCGTAATATTACTTTTGATTCTGCGTCGCTACGCATGGAAACCAATTTTGCGTGCACTAAAAGTGCGACAGGAATATATAGAGTTTTCGCTACGTGATGCCGATGCAGCCAAAAAAGAAATAGAGAAGATTGCCGAGACACAAAAACAAATGATGAATTCGGCGCGTCTTGAAAGAGAAGCCATGATAAGGGAAGCCCGGGAGACGAAAAATCAAATTGTTGCAGAAGCAAGCAAAGCAGCCGAACAGGCAGCTGACAAAATTCTTATGCAAGCTCGTCAACAAATCAAACGCGAACAGAATGAAGCCATGGCAGGCATCAGACAACAAATAAGTCGATTGTCGCTGGAAATTGCCGGCAAAATTCTGAAACAAGAAATGGCAGATGAAAAACGACAAAAAGAAGTCATCAACCAGTATTTGGAAGATATTAGTTTTAACTAATTGATTCTGCTATAAAATTTTCGCAACAAAAAAACTGTATATGAATGCCAGTCTGATATCAGTACGTTACGCCAATGCCTTATTTAATATAGGGTTGGAAAAACCGAATCTGATGGAAAAATTTAAGAGCGATTGCCAGTTAATCGTATCTGTAATGGAGCAGTCCAAACAGATGGATCAGCTGTTGCAAAATGCGACCATTAAACCATCTGAAAAAATAACGGTTATTCGCAATGTCTATGGCGCATTGGTGGACAAACTGGTGTTGAAGTTTATGGAAGTAGTGATTCAAAATGAGCGACCTCAGTTATTAAAAAGCATGCTCATCAATTTTTTGGATCTGCACCGCAAAAAAATGGGGATCAAAAATGTGCAGTTAATAACAGCCATAACACTCAGCAAGGAAGAATGCAGCAAGATCAGACAGCAGGTCGAAAAAGGCATTAACTCGCCCATCGATTTGTCGTGTTCCGTTAACCCGGATATCACCGGTGGTATCATTTTAATCATCGATGGTCAACAGATTGATGGCAGCATATCGGGACAATTAAGGCAGCTCAAAAAAAGACTAATGGTTATTTAGAATTACGGCAATGGAACAAATAAAGCCTTCTGAAGTATCAGAATTAATACAACAACAAATAGAACAGTTTGAAACCAACCTGCAACTGGAAGAAGTAGGGACCGTACTCCAGATTGGAGACGGCATTGCCAGAGTTTATGGTTTAACAAACGTTAAGTCAAATGAACTGGTAGAGCTGGACAATTGCATGGGTGTGGTTTTAAACCTGGAGCAGGACAATGTGGGTATTGTGCTATTTGGCCCGTCACATCTGGTTCGCGAAGGCGACGTTGTTCGCCGTACCGGACGAATAGCATCCTTAAAAGTTGGTGAAGGCATGACCGGTCGTGTTGTGAATGCACTAGGTGATCCCATCGACGGCAAAGGCCCCATCAGCGGTGACTTATATGAAATGCCGCTGGAACGAAAGGCGCCTGAAGTGATCTTTCGACAGCCGGTAAAAGAGCCTCTGCAAACGGGGCTTAAGGCCATTGATGCCATGATACCCATAGGACGCGGACAACGGGAATTAATCATTGGCGACCGACAGACCGGGAAAACGGCCATTGCCATCGACACCATTATTAATCAAAAAACATTTTACGACAAAGGGGAACCTGTTTACTGCATTTATGTGGCCATTGGTCAAAAGGGAAGCACGGTAGCCCAGTTAGTCCATACACTAAAACAACACGGCGCTATGGACTATACTATAGTGGTCGCCGCTTCAGCATCGGACCCCGCAGCGATGCAGTTTTATGCGCCATTTGCCGGTATGGCCATCGGCGAATTCTTCAGAGACACAGGTCGTCATGCACTTATTATATTAGACGATCTTTCAAAACAAGCCGTTTCATACCGTGAAGTTTCACTGCTGTTGCGTCGTCCACCAGGCAGAGAGGCCTTCCCCGGTGATATATTTTATCTCCACTCCCGTTTGCTGGAACGCGCCGCAAAAATTGTTGAATCGCAACAAATTGTCAGCAAAATGAACGACCTGCCTGAATCCATTCGTTCCATGGTAAAAGGTGGTGGTTCTTTAACGGCATTGCCCATCATTGAAACACAAGCCGGTGACGTATCCGCCTATATCCCTACCAATGTAATTTCCATCACCGACGGACAAATATTTTTGGAATCAGGTCTGTTCAACGCAGGTATTCGTCCGGCTATCAACGTGGGAATCTCAGTTTCAAGGGTAGGTGGAAACGCCCAAATTAAACCCATGAAAAAAGTGGCAGGCACACTAAAACTGGATCAGGCACAATACCGCGAACTGGAAGCCTTCTCTAAATTCGGATCGGATCTTGATGCTGCCACAATGAACGTCCTTGATAAAGGCCGGAAGAATGTAGAACTATTGAAACAACCGCAATACAGCCCCATGCCTGTTGAACAGCAAGTTGCGCTCATATTCTGCGGTACACAAGGGCTATTGAAGGATATTTCTCAGGAAAAAATTAAAGATTTCGAGCACGATTTCATTGAGAATCTTCGGCACCAGCATGACAACGTTCTGTCGAAAATAGCATCTGGACAATTTGATGATAGCATGCAACACATCCTAAAAGAAACAGCTGCGGATCTTTGCATTCGCTATCGTGACAAAGAAGAAAAATAAAAAATGGCTAATCTACGCGACATAAGAACACGGATTGGTTCAATAAAAACCACCCGACAGGTTACCAGTGCCATGAAAATGGTATCGGCAGCCCGCCTTAAAAAGGCTCAGGATAACATTTCGCACATCCGTCCTTACACCGGAAGAATGGCTGGCATCATGGCTCATCTGGCCGCTTCGCTCGACAAGCCCGTTGCATTCGATTATTCCATACCCAAAAAAAACGGTCAAACGCTTATATTGGTTATTGCTTCCAATCGCGGATTATGCGGCGGCTTTAATGCAAACGTTGTTAAAGCCGTGCAATCCCTAATTTATGGAGATTTAAAACAGGATTATAAATCGGGGAAAATATCAATCAGCATCCTTGGCCGACAAGCCGAAAAAATGTTTAAAAGCCGGAATATTCCAGTCGATGAAACACACCATGACCTGATACAAACCGCTTCGTTCAGCGAAATCTCAAACTTCGCAGACAAATTAATGCAGCAATTCAGTGAAGGTGTTTACTCAAAAGTAATCGTCGTATATAACGAATTTATTAATGCAGCCGTGCAATCGGTACAATCATACCAATATTTGCCATTCGAAATTGCCATTCCGGACGAAGCCCAACCGGAATCATCTTATTACATTTATGAGCCGGACCCATTGACCATTATTCATTCTCTGGTTCCTAATATGTTACATGCCATGCTGTTTCAAATAGTTCTGGAATCTCAGGCCTCAGAGCATGGTGCCCGCATGACCTCCATGCATAAAGCAACTGATAACGCTACCGACCTTATTAAAGAACTACAACTGGGCTATAACAAAGCACGTCAAACGGCCATCACCAATCAAATCGTGGAAATAACAGGCGGTGCAGAAGCTTTAAACAATGGCTAACATGCCGATAAAAACAATTTTGAGTCTGATTTATAAAATATAACTGCTGCGTTCCGTGATAATCTTTATAAACAACCACTATCCAAAAGAATAGACTAAAAATGGACCTTCTGCCACATTAGTTTTCTTGCATGGTCTGGCTATTACGGTGGATACCAAAAACTCCAATTTCGTCATAAAAAACTTTCTCAATAATTAAGAGATTTACCGGTAGCGGCTAAAAAGATGTCGGATGATTGCAATTCATTACGAATGCTTAACAAGTGACTTAAAGAAACAAATCCGATTTTATACGAATTGGTCGTGCTGGTGTACGCCTCTGAAATACGTTCAAATTTAATCAGCTTCAAAATATCCGGATTTTTGTACCTCAAATAAATTTCAATGGCTGCGTCTTTAAAATAGCTGTATCCACCAAAATAGGCTGCTTTTTTGTACTCATAACGATAATTGTGCATCAATGCAGTGATGTCAGACAACACCGCCGAACCAGTAGGATGCCCACCTGCTCCTTTACCAAACATAAACTGCTTATCGTATGCAAGTCCTTTAATTACAACCCCATTGTATTCGTCTTCAACACTGTAAATATATTTGTCGGGCGAAACCAACCGGGGCAAAACAAAAAGTGTAATTTTTTTGTCACGTAAACGTTCCACCTGTCCAACCAACTTAATCTTAAAACCTTTTTCGCGCGCATAGGTAATATCAAAATCAGAAATAGTTGAAATGCCATAATTCAACACCTCATCAGGGTTAATAATTACCCCAAAACTATGCATGGTGAGAATAATCAGCTTATAAAGCGAGTCAAACCCATCTACATCAAACGACGGATCGGCTTCAGCAAAACCTAAATCCTGAGCTTCTTTAAGCGCTTCCTTGTAATCACGATGATGATCGAACACCTGCGAAAGGATATAATTGGAAGAACCATTTAGGATCCCCGTAACCGAAAGCAACAAATCATTATCATAATACTCCTCCAGATTGCGTATCACGGGAATACTGCCACAAGCAGAAGCCTCATAAAGCAACGAGACGTTATTCTCTTTTTGAAGTTCAATGAGTTCAGCCATATTTTCGGCAATCATCTTTTTATTGGCTGACACCACATTTTTACCCTTCTGTAAGGCCTTTTTCACAATGGCATAGGCTTCACCGGCGTCGTTAATCAACTCAACAATAGTATTTATTTCCGGATCGTCCAACAAATCATCAGGATGATAAAAGAAAAGCTCATTGGGCAACCCTCTCTCCTTTTCCGACTTCACACATATTTTGACGATAGCCTGATCAAGTGCAGGTGTTTGACTGATGACGTCATACAAACCTCGTCCAACGACACCAAAACCAAATAATCCGATACGTATTTTATTTTCACTCCTCATAGCCGTAATTTTCTGTTGATTACCTATCCACAACCAACGTATTTTTCTACAAATATGGGAATAATCGAATTAAAAAAGACGACAAAAAAACGTTTCAATACCTCGCATCAAAAAACTTTTCTGATGAAACAGTATCTCGCAAAAAAAAAACGACCCATAAACGAATGTTTTTTTAATGTGGCGTGTCTAAAGAACAAAAAGGTTTAAGCAACATTACAAAGAGTTAACTCAAAAATTTGTAACAATGTCAATCATTTAAAAACAAAAGAAATTATGAAACAATTAGTATTAACATTGATGATGATGACAGGAGTTGTCATTTTTGGAACGCAGATTGCAGTGGCTCAGAACAGCCAACAAACAAAACAACAAAAAGAGACCAAAGTCTTAAACACAGACCGCCCGGGTTACACAGATGCCAACGCTGACGGAATTTGCGACAATTACGACGGGCAGCGTGCCGGGAAGGGTTTAGGTCCTGGTAACGGCGAAGGAAAAGGACGTTCCACAGGCAAAGGGTTGGGACAAGGCTCGGGCTTAAAAGATGGAAGTGGACGTATTAACGGCAAAGGACGGGGAGGTAACCGTACTGAAAAAGGGAATGGACAACGTTTGCGCGACGGCAGCGGCCCAAATTGTAATGCAGCAGTTCAACAAAAAAAATAAAGTAGTCCTTGCCCAAAAATTCAAGTGATAGATTAAGAAAACTCTATTATTGAAACTTTCGAATCTTGAAAATGTGAATTTATTATGATAAGAACCATTTTGAAGGCAAAGAAAGAATAGCGTTTTATTGCTGACATTAAGTAAGGTATCCGGTTTATTGCCGGATACCTTCATATATCAAAAACATGAAGTAAAAACCACATGCAGAACACCTATTCCGACAATCAGATCATCGATGAAATACGAAACGGTAACCGCGACGCTTTTGGGCTGTTGGTAAAAAAATACCAACAAAAAGTATTTCAGTCAAGCATGGGTTTTCTCCATGACGAAGACGAGGCAGCCGACCTAACGCAAGACATTTTCATAAAAGTATACCAGCAATTGGACAAATTCAAAGGTCAGTCGTCATTCTCAACATGGCTATTTCGCATTTGTGTCAATATGGGTACAAACCATCTTCGAAAACAAAAAATCAGACAATTTATTCGTCCCGAAAATGGTGCAATAATGATACATTCACAATCACCAAACAGAACCGACGGAGACCTGCTAAAGCTGGAACAAAAAAAAATTATCAGGCAAGCACTGCGAAAGTTAAAAGCTTCGCAACGCAAAGCAATAATACTAAGCCACTATCAGGAATTGACCAACGCCCAACTGGCCGAAGTCATGGGGCTTACCCTTAAAGCGGCTGAAAGTTTACTTTTCAGAGCCAGAACACGATTACAGGAAATATTAAAAAGAGAATTTAAAACCACAAGTGATGAATTGCCAACAATATAAAGCTGAACTCACAAGCGTAAAAACACTGGAAGAACTGTCAGATGCCGCTAAACAGCATCTCAGCAGTTGTTCTCAATGTAAAGCATTATCACAATCCTATAATCATTTTTTACAATTTGCTGACGCTGAAAAAAAAATAGAAGTATCACCATTCATTGCCACCCGAATAATGGCAGCCATTGAGACTGACAATGCAGAGCAAGTACCGGCCATCATCCCATGGTTAAGAGTTATAGCCGTTACGCTCACCATGACCATTGGCTTTACTTTTGCCTACCTCTCAGACAAACGTCAGACCGTTATGGCGGACTTATTGCTAACCGACTATTTTGATGTAGAAAATAATGCTTTTGAGATAGAAACAGCATGGTTTGAAGAGACGACGCAATCTGAAAACAACATTAATTAAATTACACATACTATGAACAAAAAAACAATCCTTTCAGTTGTGATCATTATTCTGGCACTTGTATTAGGATGGTCACTTTTCAAAGTTTATAAACTCAAACAACCATTTACGGAACCGGAAGATATCACAAGCTTTGAATCACAAGAAGGAGGTCAGCAACGCCTGGCAGAATTTATTGGTTTCGATGAAACACAAAAACAAGAATTTCAAATACTGGAAACAGCATACCGCCAAAACATTAAGACACTGCAGTTAAAACTGGAAGAAATTCAGTCTCTCATAATGCACGAATTACAATCAGAGCAACCCGATAGCACCACTTTGAATAATTTTGCCCTCCAAAGCGGCGCGATCCAGACCTCCATAAAACAACAAACCATCAATCACTTTCTGGCTGTCAAATCAATGTGTACACCCCAACAGCTCAAACAATTTACAATTTTGTTTTCTCGAATGGAACAAAGAGCCGGACGGAGACAAGGAGGCGGAGGTTTTGGTCCTGGAAAAAGAAAACAATTCAAACACGGTCAACGCTTTGTGTCCCCGGATTCAATTCGCTAAAACATCGGTTGCTCAAAAAGACGATTAGAAACGTGCGCCTTGCGACCGAAATAAAAACAGATATCAATAAAAGGCAAAACGCCCAGGGTTGAGGAAGCATACTTTCCAACAGAAAAAATATAACCACCGGAAACAGAAGCCCGTGAAGAGAATAAATACTCAACACGGGCTTCATGTTCAAACGCGTTGTATCGCATCTCACCCATCAAGTATTTCAAATTACCTCTTATAAACAAGGCATCGGTTAAATTGGCATCAGCTTGCAGTCGCATTGTAACCAGCAAACCATTTCCTGTTAATGCCGGATAACGACTACCCACTATATGCTCACGTATCTGAACCAGCTCATTCTTTTTGAACGATAACCCATAATCGGCAGCCACCGCTGCAGACAACACCAGATAAGGAGTTTTTGAATTACAATTCAACGCATTAAAAAAAGGCCTGCTAACCATTAATTCATTGCGAAGCGTTAAGGTAGGAGGTATCACGGTGGTTGAATCGACAACCGATTGAAAGGCACGCTTCTGAGCCCATTCAAGACCAGGAAAAGCCGAATAAATTCCATGCCTCGACGCCCACCACCATGTCTTTGCCTGCCATCCCTTTTTTAACATCACATTTGGAACCCAATAATCAGCTCCCAATAAACTCTGTAGCTCATAACCCGATCGAATGCCCAGACGCGATGGAGTGGCAACACTTAAATTCCCGTTACCCCGAGCCGTAATATAAGCCGTTCCGTCCGACCAGATAAAGTCATCGCGTTGCGTATTGCGTGACCCACCCATAGGCTGCAGTGGATTAAAAGAATTAGAATTTTGGCCCGCTTTCACTCGACGTTTCTCCAATTCGCGGGTTGCCTTTACCGCCTGGCTTTTCTTTTTAAACAAACGTAACTGGGCCTTGCTTTCACATGGAAACAAAACCATCGCTATAAAAAATAATATGAACCCGCTACGAAAAGACATCATGTAAGTGTAAAAACAAGACTACAATAAAAAGCTAGTGTTTGTCTATAAAGTCAAACACTTAGTTTATGGACAGTCACTAATTAGCGCACTCAAAAAAACTACTTCTGCGTTAGACCAATCGTCAAAATGATCATTTACCATATTAAACTCTGAGTTTTCCGATTTCGTAAGCCTTGAATTTGAACATTTCTTATCAAACACTTGAGCTTTCTCACTAATACGAATTATAAAAATAACGTATTTTTTTAACTATTCGTATAATCGTTTATTAATTAATGAAATACATATTAAATCTGTGTCACATTAAATCACCCGCGCTATTCGTTACTGACCTGCCAAAACAAACCACTCACCGAAATCCCGTTGAGGCTTTGCCCGCTCACAACTACTTTTACCTTACAATCAACTGTAACATCCAACCTGAAAGGAAAAAGTATGAGGTTAACATTTCTAATAATTAGTCTATCAATTCTATCTATTACCAGAGGGTTTGCCCAGTCAGAGGAACTTCCTCTGTCGTTGGAAGACGCCCTGAACTACGCGGAAAAACACGCTTATATGAATCGCAGCTCGGCGTATGAAATAGATGCGGCCCATAAAAAGATACGTGAAACCATTGCATCAGGTTTACCACAAGTTGATTTTTCAGGACGCTACAATCATTCCATGGACCTTACCAAAAGTTTATTACCGGTTGAATTTTTTCCCGAAGACAACTGGCCCGAAGGCGCCAAATCGGGTGACAAAATTGCCGTCGCCTTTGGGACAGCCTATGATGCCAATTATGGTATAAATGTAACACAGCTTATCTTCGATGGATCCTATTTTGTGGGTCTGCAGGCAGCCAAAGTTTATCTTGATCTGGCTGAGCAACAAAGCAAAAAAACCAACCTTGAAATAAAAAGCAGTGTGGCTCAGGCCTACTTCCTTGTACTAAGCGCTCACGAAAACCAAACCGCCTTTGAAGAACTACTTCAAATTAATGAAGAACTACTTTATGAAACCAAAGCCATGTACAACAATGGTTTTGTAGAAGCACTCGATGTTTCACAAATGGAATTACTGGTTAACGATGCCCGAAAACGCCTGAAGGAAGTTGAGAGAAATGAAAAAGTCACCCAGGCCGTTTTGAAGTTCACGTTGGGAATAAACAACGACATCGACATTTCATTAACCGACTCATTGTCATGGTTGTCTCAAAGAATAATCTCGGAGGGAATGCCAGCTGTTGAAATGGATGCCAACAATCACCCTGATTATCTTCTGGCCATGGCCAATGAAGAAAGCCAGCGACTACTTCTCAAAAATGAACAAGTACAGTATCTCCCAAAAATAAATGCGTTTTACAATTATCAAAAAGTGGGATACTCTGATGAATGGAATGTATTTAAGGAGGACTGGTACAAAACTCAATACATTGGTTTACAGATGTCATTGCCCATCTTTTCGTCAGGTATGAGACGTGCCAAAGTTCAACAACGCAAAATTGACTATCTGAAAAGCCAAACAGAAAAAGAAATGGCTGTTCATCAGCTCAACAACAGCTACCTGACAGCACAAGCAGACATGAAAAACAATAACGATCAGTACCTGTACAGCATCCAAAACAAAAATCTGGCTCTGGATATCCTCAATAAAACACGGATCAAATTCAGCCAGGGAGTTGTGTCAAGTTCGGAATTTGCACAGCAACAAAGCCAATATATTCAGGCCCAACTCAACTATGTTCAATCGGCCGTTAATCTCATGAATGCCCATATAGCATTACTAAAGGCTTCGGGACAACTATAGAATATTCAATCACTTATAACTCAACAAATATGAAACGATATTATTTAAGCCTTATAATAATTACCATCGCAGCCTTTACTTACAGTTGTAGCCAGAAAGCAGATGAGGACAAAAATAACAAAAAAGAGTTGTTAGGCGAATATCGCGTTCAGGCGAACCAATTACAACAAAAAATTGCGGTCCTTGAAAAAGAATTGGCAAATAGTTCTGCACAAGGGGCTATCAATGTTACCCTCTCGCCTCTGAAACCGGAAACATTTGAACACTTTATTGAAGTAATGGGATTGGTGCATTCCGACAAAAATTTGTTAATCAGTCCTGAAACAACCGGTAATATTGTTGAAATATTGATAAAAGAAGGAGATAAAGTAAAAAAAGGGCAAGTGTTGGCACGTTTGAATACAGATGCTTTAGATCGTTCTATTCAGGAAATGGAAGTGAACCTGGAATTGGTAAACACGCTCTATGAACGTCAGGCAAAACTGTGGGCTGATAATATTGGCAGTGAGGTGCAATACCTTCAGGCCAAGTCGAACAAAGAGACGTTGGAAAAACGTTTGGAAAGTCTCAAAGCACAAAAGAGCTTATCGGTCATCACATCGCCCATCAATGGTGTGATTGATGATTTAATGCAAAAACAGGGTGAAATGGCGTCATCTGTGCAGCCATTCGCACGTGTCGTTAATCTGGATCAGGTTTATGTAACAGGCGAGGTTGCCGAAGTCTATCTCAACAAAATAAAAAAAGGGGATCAGGTGCAAGTGCAATTTCCGGTGCTTGACTTAACGCGCCACGAACGCATCAGCCGTACCGCTTCTGTTCTCGATCCCGACAGTCGCACCTTCAGCCTTAGAATAGACATGAACAACAACAGCCATCAAATACTGCCCAATCTGATGGCGGTTATAAAACTCCGCACCTTCATAAAAAACGAAGCGTTAGTGGTGCCATCCATCCTTGTCAAAAAAGATTTTGACGGCGAATTTTTGTTTGTTGCCGAAACCAACAATAACGAACAAATGGTTGCCCGTAAGCGCTACATACAAACGAGCGTCAACGACAACAACCGCACGCTTATTGATTCAGGCCTGCAAGCCGGCGACCGCATTATCACAGAAGGCTTTGCCCAGGTATCCGATGGTTCATTGCTAAAAGTACAGCCTTAAACTTCGGTTTTTTATTTTTTATAAACCTGTTCAACCTTAAAAAATGGAACATATTAAAGATGGTGACATCAGTCACCGCCAGTTTAAGCCTACTTTTTGGGCACTGGCAAATAAAAATACCATCTACATACTTGTTGTCATCCTGCTACTGGGCGGGGTACTGACATACAGAGGCATGCAACGTGAACTGTTTCCTGAGATAGTGGTTCCCTACATCATGGTATCCACGCCTTATCCCGGTAACAGTCCGCCGGATATCGAAAACCTCATTACACGCCCTATCGAAAAAGAATTGAAAGGATTAAACGGCGTGAAACGTCTCACATCCGCATCATTCCAGGATATGAGTCTCATCCTGGTCGAATTTGAAGCAGACGAAGATGTGCAATCAGCGCTTCAGGATGTGAAAGATCAGGTTGACAAATCATTGAGTGAATTACCTGACGACTTAGACACCGATCCTATTGTTGAAGACATTGACTTCTCAGAATTTCCCATCTTAAACATCAATCTGTCTGGCGACTACAGCATTTATGAGTTAAAAAAAATGGCCGAAGATCTGCAGGATGATTTTGAGTCGTTGCGCGAAGTGCGCGAAGCAGATATTAAGGGGGTAGATGAACGTCAGATAAAAATTCATGCTGATCCGCTTAAGCTGGAAGCCTATAATTTATCATTCGCCGACATTGAATTGGCTGTAATGACTGAAAATGTAACTGTTGGTGCCGGCGAGATACTGGTTGATGGGACCCGACGCTCGTTGCGCACCGAGGCTAACTATGTTGACATAGACGAATTGGCATCAACCATTATCAAACATGAAAACGCAAAGATCGTCTATCTGCGGGATGTAGCCGAAATTATAGATGGATTTGAAGACAAAAGTTCCATTTCGCGTCTCAACAACCAGCCGGTAGTAACGGTCAGCATCGTAAAAAAAAGCGGTGAAAACCTGCTGGATGCCACCGACAAAATATTTGAGATTATAAAATCACGCCAAAAGAACCATCAACTACCACCCGACTTAAAGGTGACGGTTACCGACGATATGTCGGTATATATCCGCGACCAAATCAGCAACCTGGAAAACTCCATCATTTTGGGCATGATTCTGGTCATGGTTGTGCTGTACCTGTTTATGGGTGTACGTAATGCCATGTTTACCGGCATTGCCATTCCATTGTCCATGTTCATTTCATTTCTTATTCTTGGCGAACTGGGTTACACCATCAACACCATGGTTTTATTCAGTTTGCTACTTGCATTGGGAATGTTGGTAGACAATGCCATTGTTGTAGTCGAAAATTCATACAGGCTTCATGAAGAGGGGTATTCACGTCTTGAAGCAGTCAAAAAAGGAACCAGCGAAATCGCGATTCCAATTATCACATCAACAGCAACTACGCTGGCAGCATTTTTACCTCTCATCTTCTGGCCTGGCATCATGGGTGAATTCATGAAATTCCTACCCATAACACTCATCGTAGTGTTATCCTCATCGTTATTTGTAGCATTGGTCTTAAACCCTGTTTTTTCGGCCCGGTTCATGAAAATTGAAGATCCATCGAAACCGGTGCATCACAAAAGACTCTTCATTATAACAGGCAGTTTGGCATTGCTGGCCTTCATTTTTTATATAAATGGGAATATTCTGGCCGGAAATATACTCATCTTACCCTTGCTGATGAGTACACTAAACCTATTCGTGCTAAAGCCCGCTGCCAAAAAATTTCAAGGCCATATTTTGCCCTGGCTTGAAAGGAAATACGAAGCAACACTGCTTCTGGCACTGGGACGCAAAACCTCCAAATGGCTATTGGTATCGATGTTTGGACTCCTCGTTTTCTCTATTCTGTTTTTTGGCGCATCAAAACCCAATGTTATATTTTTCCCTGAAAGTGATCCAAAAACGGTATATATTACCATGGAACTACCTTTGGGAACCGATATAGACAAAACAGATATGGTTGCCATACAAGCCGAAAAAGTCATAAACAAAACGTTACTCCCATATAACGACATCGTTAAATCAGTGGGTGTAAATGTTGGAAACGGTAAAGGCGGTGCATTTGAGTCAAACAGAGCGCCACACAAAGCGTTATTTACAATTACTTTCGTAGAATTCATCGACAGGCAGGGCATCAGCACCTCAAAAATTATGTCGGAATTATCAACCGCATTTACCGTATTTACAGGGGCCAAATTCTTTGTGGAAAAAGAAGACGAAGGCCCGCCGGTAGGCAAACCTATCAATCTGGAAATTACCGGCGATCATTTTGCCCAGCTGGTAAAATTGACGACCGACATCAAAAAAACAATTGATGAACAACACATTCCGGGCATTGAAAATCTGGAAATGGACATCAACATCAACAAACCGGAGATGCGTATAGATATCGACCGCGATAAAGTGCGTCGCCTGGGCCTGTCCACCCAAATGGTTGCAGGCGCGTTACGAACTGCTCTTTACGGCAGCCGGGTCGACAAATTTAAAGATGGTGAAGACGAATACGATATTATCCTTCGGCTAGACGATAGCTATCGTAACAATGTCGCGTCGTTAATGAATATGAAATTGAAGGTTGAAAAAGACGGGATAGGTTATCACATACCCATCTCTTCGGTAGCAAAATTCACCTACGACACCACCTACGAAAACATTAAGAGAAAAAATAATTCCCGCATGATAACGCTCTACTCAAATGTTGTAGAGGGTTACAATGCCAATGTCATCAACGAGCAGATACGGCAAACCATGCGCAACTACAGCATGCCGGCAGGCTATAACTGGGAAATTACAGGCGAACAAGAAAATCAGAAAGAAACGTCGGATTTTCTGCTTACTGCGATGCTGATAGCTGTGGCACTGATAGCCCTGATTCTGGTCACACAATTCAATTCGGGCGCCAAACCCATCATCATCCTCACCACTGTTTTGCTGAGTACGATAGGCGTATTTTTAGGCATGGGTATTTTCCGGATGGATTTTGTCATACTTATGACGGGTGTAGGTATCGTCTCTCTGGCCGGAATCGTGGTTAACAATGGCATTGTGCTTATTGATTACATAGATATTAAGCGGAGCCAGATACGCGCCGACAAAGGACTGCCTGAAAAAGGCCGGCTATTATCGTCAGAAGATGAAAAAAAAGCTGTTATTACTGCCGGAAAGACGCGGCTACGCCCCGTGCTTTTAACTGCGATCACAACCATTCTTGGGTTAATCCCATTGGCAATAGGTCTGAACTTCGACTTTTATGGATTGTTTAATGAGCTGGATCCCAAAATGTATTTTGGGGGCGACAATGCTGCTTTTTGGGGACCTATGTCCAGCACCGTTATCTTTGGACTAACAACGTCAACTTTTCTGACTTTAATAATGGTTCCTGTAATGTATAACCTGGCGGTCAGAATTAGAAACCGATTCGTGAAAGAAAAAGAAGAATCAATTTAATAGCGACTAATCATACTTGCCAAAAGCACATATATAAAATAAGAAAGCTTCAAAAAAGAAGCTTTCTTATTTTAGTGCTTGCCAGAAAAGTCCAACTTCTGCGCTATGCTTGTACACTAAATAGTGTTTGTCTATAAAGTCAACTACTTCGTTATGCTTGTCATAAAAACAGTCATTTACGAAAAGTAAACGCCTTGATTTTTATGACGTCGCGAGCCTCGTATTTGAACTTTATATTTCAAACACTTAGTTTATGGACAGGCACTAAATAGGGTATCCTTATAAGGCGTATGGAACTTTCATAACCATTTTAAAGCGGGCGTAACGGTCTAAACAGCGTATCTTACTAACAATTACGACAGGCTATTTTCTGGAGCTAACTTCTTCCAAAGCCTCAGAAACATTAATGGCATAATCGGCCAACTTTTCGCATTCGGAGAACAAATCATTAAAAAGAATTCCAGCCTCATAACTGTAAACTTTTTTAGAAAGATTGTCGAGATGTTCAGCTTTCAGCTGGCTACGATAATTATTTACCTGTTTCTCAATTTCGATAGCCTTGCCAAGATTAACACTGACCTCTTCCTTGGCAAGATTGTCGCGCATCTCCTCAAGTGATCTGTCCACCAGATTAAACATCAGTTCAAGCTTTTTCATAGCCGCATCGTTGAAATTAATCCGCTTTTCACGCATCCGGCTAACGGTACGTGCCAGGTTAAAATTACAATCGCCCACACTTTCCAAATCGCCCACTAATTTTAACATCGACCGCATACGCCGACGGCCCGATTCACTCATTTTGTGTTGAGACACCTGACTCAGATAATTGGTTATTTCCACCTCAACATTATCACAAATGCCTTCGTATTTCTGTATTTTAGTGTAAAGTTTATTGAATTTTTTGTCACTCGTTTCATACAACAATTTTCTAAAAAACCCGAACATCTTGGTGGTATGCTTGGCAAAAAACTGGACTTCTCGCTTAGCTTGTAACAACGACAGTTCAGGCGTTGATAAAATGCCCGTGGTAATAAACTTCAGACGGAACTCCTCTTCTGAATCCTTATCCCGCTGAGGTATCATTTTAATGACCATCTTTTGCAAAAACGGCGTAAACCATATAAAAAGCAATACATTGATAATGTTAAACGACGTATGAAATAAAGCCAAAGCTGTAGGGATTGCCGCATAGGATTCAGAAGGAGAAACACCATTGCGATTGGTCACAAACTGGTCTATAAAGCCAGTAAAGCTATTAAATACCAATAACATCCATACAACGCCCATCACATTAAAAAGCAGATGAACAAGTGCGGCCCTTTTGGCACTCAAATTACCCACAGATGCCGCCAGGTTAGCCGTTATAGTTGTTCCGATATTTTCGCCAAGAATCATTGCGGCAGCCATTGGGAATTCTATCCAACCCTGACTAACCATCACAAAAGTCAGAGCCATGGTAGCCGACGATGATTGAATCACCACTGTTAAAACAGTTCCTATAGCTAAAAATATAAGCGTCGATAAAAAGCCCAGACCGGTATAGCTCTGTACAAAACTTAAAATTTCAGGATTTTGATTAATATCAGGTACCGCATTTTTTAAATAATCGAGACCTAAAAACAGAAGAGCAAACCCCAATAAAAATTCCCCCCACGAACGACGGTTACTGACTTTTGAAAAAATAAAAGGTAAGGCTATTGCAATTAAGGGTAACGAATAATCGCTAATAGACATTTTAAAACCAAAAAGGCTGATTATCCAACCTGTTACAGTTGTGCCGATATTGGCCCCCATAATAACGCCTATTGATTCTTTCAGCGTTATCAGACCGGCATTAACAAATCCAACAACCATCACTGTTGTTGCCGATGAGGATTGCACCACCGCGGTCACAAAAAATCCTGTCAAAACACCAAAAAACCGATTGGAGGTCATCGCCGACAGGATACTTCTCATTTTTGAACCGGCTACTTTCTGCAGAGATTCACTCATGACCTTCATGCCATAAAGAAATACTCCCAGTGAGCCAATCAACGTAAGGAAATCAAAAAATGTATAATTCATGCGTTTTTCTGGTTACGGAAAACAGTGGTTGTTTTCGATTGATTTTCAACCAATTATCCGTTGTTAACTTTATCATGACAAAAATATAATTATTTTTTCACAACCAAAGTGTAAAATCTTCACTTTTCGCAATATAGTCGACCAACATTAGAAAAAGTAGTACAAAATGGCAAAACGTTAAAAAATATTGAAAAAAAACAAAACAACCCCTCATGGTTAAAAATTACAAGCCGATATTGAATAACGGCAGATATTTCTTTTAAGTTTGCACGCTCAAACAGGACACTTTCCGACAAAGCTACTAAACACTAAATTATAAATATATTTTTATGGAGTCGTTTTTTCTGCCGAAGCTGTTAACGACGCTTCGTGGTGGGTATTCGCGCCATCAGTTCATGCGAGATGTTATGGCGGGATTAATCGTCGGGGTTGTAGCCCTGCCTCTAGCTATAGCTTTCGCGATTGCTTCAGGTGTAGGTCCCGAAAAAGGGTTGATAACTGCAGTAATTGCCGGTTTTACTATCTCGCTTCTGGGAGGAAGCCGCGTTCAGATAGGTGGCCCAACCGGCGCTTTCGTGGTTATAGTAGCTGGTATTGTAGCGACTTATGGCTTCGAAGGACTTATCATCTCAACCATGATGGCCGGCGTTATCATGATTTTATTTGGCGTATTCAGATTGGGAGCCGTCATCCGTTTTATACCCTACCCGCTTACAGTCGGTTTTACCAGTGGTATTGCTTTGCTGATTTTCACCTCCCAGATAAAAGATTTTTTTGGTCTGACCACAGGTGAACTGCCGGCCGACTTTATAGGTAAAATAGGTGTCCTGGCCTCATCATTTTCAACCGTCAGCCCGGCAGCTTTGGGCATTGCCGTCATCAGTCTGTTAGTCACATTGCTATGGAGCCGCGTCAGCAAAAAAATCCCCGGATCACTCATCGCTCTAATAATAAGTGTCATCATCGTTCCGGTTTTGGGGCTGGACGTTGAAACCATCGGCAGTAAGTTTGGCGAAATATCAGCCAGTCTGCCTGCCCCTTCAATGCCTCATATTGCCATTACTGATCTGATTAAATATATTGGGCCAGCCTTTACGATTGCCATGCTTGGCTCCATCGAATCGTTGTTATCGGCGGTAGTCTCAGACGGTATGATTGGTGGCCGTCACCGCAGCAACACCGAACTGATAGCACAAGGCTTTGCCAACCTGGGAAGTGCCCTCTTTGGGGGTATCCCGGCAACCGGCGCCATAGCACGTACCGCCACTAACGTTAAAAATGGCGGTCGCACACCTGTCGCAGGTATTGTACATGCTATTGTACTGCTCATTATTATGCTATTTGCCGGGAAATGGGCAAAACTAATCCCCTTGGCCACCCTTTCGGGAATATTGATCGTTGTGGCGTACAATATGAGCGAATGGCGAAGTTTTGTCGCCATCACCAAAGGCTCAAAATACGACACAGGCGTACTGCTAACTGCTTTCATCCTAACAGTAGTTGTAGACCTGACCGTAGCCATTGAAGTGGGAATGGTACTTGCTGCCATGTTATTTATGAAACGGATGGCAGATGTGGCTGAGGTTAAACCCCTGGTTTCGTACCCTACCGACGATACCGACGATACAGGAATGATCTCATTGGAACTTCCTGCCAATGTTGATGTATTTGAAATTTCAGGGCCTATGTTCTTTGGTGTAGCCAATCGCTTCAAAGAACTAATACATAACATCGCCGACCGCTCAACCATTGTCATTATCAGGATGCGTAACGTTCCTATGATTGATGCCACAGGCGTTTATAACTTCAATGCGATGCTAAAACATTTCATTCACATGAAAAAGCAGATTATTCTTTCGGGCGTCAATGAAAATGTTCGCGCCGAATTGGAAAAACACAATATCGTCAATTTGGTTGGCAAAGATAATGTCTGTTCAAGTTTCGATACGGCACTTGAAATAGCAAGAAACAAAGCCAAAGTAGGTTAAGATCTATTTGTCTTTTTTGTCAGAGTCCCGGGATAATGAAAATTAAATATTCATTGTTGCGGGACTTACTGCGTTTATAGCTTTAAAACTAAAAATCCGGCAGCCACCGGCGAAAAGTGAAAAAAGCTGATTTCATGAAATATAAATGCGATTAAAATAACTTTTTAAGCACCAAAGCCTTCTGTTATGAACTTTACGTGCAAGCACTAATTAGTGCCTGTCCATAAACTCAGTGTTTGAAATATAAAGTTAAAATTCAAGGCTTGCGAAGTCATAAAAATCAAGAAGTTTACTTTTCGTAAATGACTGTTTTTATGACAAGCGTAACGCAGAAGTTGACTTTATAGACAAATACTAATTAAAGGATTTTTCGTATTTTTGATGACTCGCATAATCTTTTATGACGATAATTTGTTATAGAAACTAATTCTATTCATAAACCAGACCATCAAACCACAATATATATGGCAAACACAACAAAACTAAAAAAGGAATTAGGGCTATTTGATGTGTTTTCCATCAGTACCGGAGCCATGTTTAGTTCGGGCTTCTTCCTGTTACCCGGTTTGGCCTCACAATATACCGGGCCGTCGGTATTTTTGGCCTATTTACTGGCGGGGTTGCTTATTATGCCGGCCATGTTCAGTATGGCTGAAATATCAACAGCTTTGCCACGTTCAGGCGGGGCCTATTTCTTCCTCGACCGCAGTCTGGGCCCTTTAATGGGAACCATAGGGGGCCTCGGAACTTATTTCTCCCTACTATTTAAAACCTCATTTGCCATCATTGGTATTGGCGCTTATGCCGTCATGTTTTGGGACGTTCCGGTAAAAGGGGTAGCTTTATCCGCCACATTATTTTTCATGCTACTGAATTTGGTTGGTGCCAAAAAAACATCCGGTCTTCAAAACATATTTGTCATTTTCCTGATCATTGTTCTTTGCGCCTTCATTGTTGATGGGTTAAGCAACATCTTTTTCACATCCAATATTGAAATACCTCAAAACAACAAGCATTTCAGTCCACTATTAACCAATGGTTTTGAAGGACTCATAACAACTGCCGGTTTCGTTTTCGTATCATATCTGGGCCTTACGCAAATAACCAGCGTTGCCGAAGAGATAAAAAATCCTGAACGTAATATCCCTTTAGGGATGCTTCTATCGCTTGTGGTGACAGGGTTAATATATGTATTGGGCGTTTTTATCATGGTCTCGATCATTGAACCCAACCAACTGGCCACCGAAATGGCCCCTGCTGCAGCTGCCGCCAAACATTTATTCAGGTGGCTGCCCGGGAATGTAGGCGTTTACCTCATGACCGGTGCTGCAATGGCGGCCTTTGCATCAACCGGCAACGCCGGCTTACTGGCGTCATCACGTTTCCCGCTGGCAATGGGTCGCGACAAACTGTTTCCGCCCATATTCTCCAAAGTCAATAAAAAAGGAATACCTGCGCCGGCCATCCTGCTGACATCGGGACTTATCCTCTTTTTTATCCTCGTTTTGACGGAAGAAGGCATTGTGAAGTTAGCCAGTACTTTTCAGCTATTGGTATTTATGTTCATCAACTTTTCGGTGATCGTATTTCGCAAGAGTAACATTGACACCTATGACCCGGGCTACCGTTCTCCCCTTTATCCGGGTATGCAGGTAGCCGGAATTTTCATCTCTGTCGTTCTGATTATTTATATGGGATGGACAACCATTTTATTCACCGCCTTTATCATTGCATTAGGATATATATGGTACTATTATTATGCACGCAGGAGGGTTAAGCGCGAAGGAGCTATTTTTCACTGGTTTGCACTTCTGGGTAAATACCAATACCAGGATCTGGAAAATGAATTTATGGGTATCCTCAAAGAAAAAGGATTACGCCGCGGCGATCCTTTTGACGAAACCATCATCAGAGCTCGTATTACACATCTCGATAAACCATTTAACTACGAAGAACTGACCGATTATATTGCAGAGGGCTTTGCTGTTGAGATGCATGCGCCAAAAGAAGAGCTGATTAAAGAGTTTTATGCCACGTCACCCATTGAGCCTGCATTGATCATCCCAAAAGTGTCCATTCTGTACGCAAAAAATGAAGGTATTGACCACCCTTCACTTCACATTGTTGTGACTAAAGAACCGGGTGTCAGGAAACCGGTTCATAAAGGGGGCATCTCTTCGGAAGATTACATCCGCATCTTCTTCTTCCTTGTCAACCCCAAAGCCGAATCGCGTCAGCAACTCAGAATGTTATCCCGTTTAGTGGACATCATTGAACGTCAAAACTTCCTGACCGAAGCATTAGCCATAACCAGCGACAGGGCTTTGAAAGAATACCTGTTGCACAACGAACACTATGTAACAGTTGAATTGATACCTGGTACCAATCAGGCTGAAGTGATTGGTAAACAACTGAAGGAAATTAAATTACCAGAAGAGGTGCTGGTAGCCCTAATCGAACGCGATGGCGAAACCATCACTCCACATGGAGCTACCGTGCTTCAAAAATATGATGTACTCACGATAATCGGCGAACCAAAATCTATCAATATTCTCATTGACAAATATATTGGCCGGCCTATTGACAATTAACAAGACAGATGTGTCAAACCATACTTAAATTAAAAGATGTAGCGGTAGTCATTGGCAACGAAACCATTTTCAACGACTTATCTTTTGAACTCAAAAACAACGATCACCTGGCCATTATCGGTGATAGTGGAACGGGAAAGAGCACACTACTTCGAACCATTGCCGGCAAGCAACCGGCTATAGACGGAACCATTGAGAGGCCCTTTTACAAGCGTTATAAAGAAACGAACGTTATTCAGGATCCAACCTTCTCGCTGAATCATCTTATAGCCTATATGGATGTGCGGCACGACTTCAGGAATCTGCAAAACCAACAGGACTTTTTTTACCAGCAGCGATACAACGCCTCCTTTGCCGAAGATGCACCAACAGTAAAAACATATTTGGCGCAAAAAGCGCTCTCAGCAACCTGTTCCGGGCCATGGGACTTACCGCAAACAATAGCCCTGTTGCATTTGGAGCCATTACTCGATAAGCACCTTATCAAGCTGTCAAATGGGGAATCACGACGTCTCAGGATAGGGGCTGCCTTACTAAAAAATCCGAAACTGATATTACTGGATCAGCCTTTGTCCGGTGTTGACGTAAAATCGAGACAGCAATTCAATAACATTTTTACCACCATCGCCAACTCGGGTATCAATCTTATTATGGTATGCGATGCGACAGAAATGCCATCCGTAATAACCACGGTCGCTGTTATGAAAAAAGGTGCTTCACCACAATTTATCGAACGAAAAAATTTCAGTCCAGATAACTTTAAACACACCAATTACCCGCTGGTAAATGAACAACTATTAAAACCCTTAATTTCACACCGGCCTCTGTTTAATATAATAGCAAAACTAAGAAACGCTTCAGTAAGCTACGGATCAGGTAAAGTGCTTGATAATGTCAACTGGACCATTAAACAAGGCGAGAAGTGGGCCTTATCGGGGCCCAACGGTTCCGGAAAATCAACGCTTTTGAGCCTTATTTGCGGAGACCATCCACAGGCCTACGCCAACGATATAATTCTGTTTGACCGCCAGCGTGGTTCCGGAGAAAGTATATGGGACATAAAACGTAATATCGGATTTATGTCGCCTGAATTATTTCAATTTTTCCCCGCCGATCAAAATTGTCGCCATATCATCCAGTCCGGATTCTACGACACAATGGGGGTGTTCAGAAAAGTGACCGGCCAACAGGAAAAAATTGTTGACGACTGGATAAAATTACTAAACCTGACCGATTATCAGAATAAGCCGTTACGACAATTGCCCGTTAGTATGCAACGGTTATGTTTGCTGGCTCGCGCCATGGTTAAAAATCCTGTTCTCCTGATTCTCGATGAACCCTGCCAGGGCTTTGACACGGCACAACAATCATATTTCAAAGAAATAATAGATGCATTATCGGAAGGAAGCAACATAACCTGGATTTATGTTACCCATCATCAGGAACAACTACCCAACAGTGTAACTCACCACCTTCAACTAACTGAGAATGGAAAGATTTGCTAAAAAAAAGGCGCCATGCAAAAATTTTACAGGCGCCCACATAACTAAAAAGTTTGATAAAATATAAATAGTGTCAATAAAAAAACATCATTTTTTCGTTAAGTTCATTTTTCAAAATAACCATTTAAACAAATAGACTCACATTTTTCAAGCTACGCAAGCCCCAAAACTGGAGTTATCTTATAAGCATTGAATAACAACCGCCAACAAAATGCTACTACTTCACATCAACCTCCAAAATGCCAACCGGCTGAGGCGTTAATGCAACCGTTGTTTCAGCTTGTCCCTGCGCTACTTTTTGAAAATATAAATGCAACTTATTCCGTTTTTTTATCAACTCGCTGTCGTACGATGGCTCCCACCGATCAACCGGATAAGGGCTAATAATCTGAGAATGCCAGTACAAATGGTCATCGGGTTCAGCCAATGCCAAGATCACATTGTTATCAACCTCCTCATCCCGATAAACCAATGCCAATTGTTGTCCTGAACCAGTCTTCAAAAACAACAGCAACGGCCTGCTGACAGGGATACTACGCGACCCCATGCCTCCCAGATCAAAATCGAGCTTACGCTCACTGGCCGCAGACATTTTCCAACAGTCGTTATGCCGATAAAGCACATAAAACTGAGTACAACTGTCCTCCGCCGTCTTAAAGTAGGTCGCAATATAAGGATTTCCGGAGGCATCCGTGGTCATAGATGTCTGATTAATCAAATTACTGCCTTGTGGAATATGCTGAACAATTTCAGCTGTTTCCAGCGTAATCGGTAACGCATACAATTCACCTGTTGATTTGGTCCATGTTACACCACCATCCTTAGAGCAGGCATAACACATATCATGATTAGACCTCACATCGGGGCTTTCGCGCCAAACCCATGAAACATGTATTACCCCCTTGCCATCGACAAACATTTGCCAATAAGCATTTCTTTTCCCCTGCCCATCAATTAAATTACTTTGTAGTCGTGTCCAGTTACGAGACTTCAGGTCATATTTATTAAGCACCAGATTCCCGTTTCCAGAGCCACCATCCCGGTAGGCGAAAAGCAAACTTCCATCAGCCATTTGGTAAAATTCAGGATAAGAAACGGCTTGCTCATTGCTCCCCGTCATAACAGTTTTTTCGTCCATTTGTAATCCTTCAGGCTCCAAACTCTTACAATAATTCAACGCATTGTTGTGATGATCCCAGCTGACATGCAGATAACCGTCGCCATCAACCATAAGACTAATGACATTATGGGCATCCCTAATATTTCCATGGTATTGCGTTTGCCTAACCTCCCATTTATCACTGCCATGCTCACGCCTGGCAATCACCACATGCGACGAACTGTCATAATAGGCAACAAACTGATACTTGCTGGATGATACGACTGAATTTTTTCTAAAAATTGTTGCATTAACACTGTTCTCAGACCATCCCAAACCCACCTCGCTAAGGTTGGTCGAAACAGTCGGCTTACGATGCCTGCGCGCCCCCTGCCAGCTTGCCCCAACAAAAATCAGGCAAACCAGAAAAGCACCTATAAGCAGATAATTTATTCTTTTCATGTGTTTATAATTTGTTTGTTTAGGTCTCATGGAACTCACCGAAATAATCATTCTTATTTGTGAGAGTTCCCTCTCATGGCTCGTTTCATCTGTTTATAATTTGTTTTAGTTGTTAGATGAAACTCCCATGTAAATAATCATCTCCCTATGTGAGAATTCCTTTATCATGGTCGTTTGATACATACCATTTAATAACAAATATTAATTTGTAAAATCCGATTTTAATGCCTGTTCATGAACTCTTAAGTTTAAGCAATACTTAGTGCTTGAAAGAAAGGCCAACTTCTGCATTATACTTGTCCTCAAAAGGATCGTTTACTGAAGCAGACTCACATTTTTCAGACTTCGCAAAAATGAAATTCGAACATTTCTTATCAAGCACATAAGTTTTCTTGCTGGCACGACTTAAAACGACGACTAAAAAATAACTGCCAACAAATATCTCAACTAAAAATTACCTGGGCCATAAATCTCGTTTATTTAACAGGTTTAATTATAAATCCGTACTCATAAGAACTATTTTCCAAACGATATTGCTTATGAGTCCAGGCTCCCCAACTATTATCACCACCAACACCACACTGCTCAAGATCAACACGCAGATACACGGCATTGCGGGGATGCACATCAGAAGCATGCTGTTGTTTTTTCGTAAATCCGGGATCAAAATCAGAAGTGTCAAAATGAAGCGCGCTTCCACTCAGTGGTTGTAAGCCAATAACTTTTAATCCATAACCATCGTCATTAGTGAGTGACATCCAACGAATATCCGTTTTATAGCCATTTTCCTGCGGACGAATATAAGGCGTATATTGCTCACTTACATCGCTGCTATAAACACCCAAAAAAGAAGCCGAATTACGATCATTATAGTTCTCCCATGGACCCCGGCCATAATATGAAAACTGATCGTAATCATTTGAAAGGCGAAGTGTCATACCAAAACGAGGCATATCCGGCAAATGATCTTGTTTGGATTGGTAACTAACCATCACTTTTAAACTTCCGTCACCCGACATAATATACTTCAATTGATAATCAGAACTAACCTCCTTAAGCCAAAAATCAGCCGTTACAACAACGGTACTATCCAATTCTTCAACATTTATACTATTTAGAATACGATTGCGGCCGGCAGTTCTCCAGACATTACAACGAGTTGGCATGCCATTTCCAAAATCATTATCGGTAGGTGCCCGCCAAAAATCGGGAGTCAACTCAGAATTAATTAACCAATGACCATTTGCCACCATACGATACAATAACCCCGAGCGTTTACTAATTCGTACTTCAACGTTTTGAGTACTCAAAATAATTGAACCACCATCCTGTTTCACTGCAGGCTTAGTGGTCACTGGTTCGTTGAATGCAAAATAATTATTTTCTTCAAAAAGAATCTCATCACGAGCCACCTCATGATTAGCAGGCACCAAGCCTACGGCTTTCTTCGTCGTTGCAAAAACATTCAAAGAATATTCGATGCCGGTCTCAGGCAATATTTTGGGCAATTTAATTTTCACATTCTTAGTTTCTCCCGGTGCAGCATTGCACACAAAAGTACCAGCTGCCTCTTTCTCTCCATTTTTAAGCAACTCCCAATTAAAATCAAATTGATCCAACCCAATAAATGAATACTCATTGTGAATAGCAAGCACGCCTCGCTTCTGATCAACCAATTTAACATGAATACTTTGATATTGATGCTTTACCTCCATTAAACCAGGATGAGGGGTACGATCAGGAAAGACCAGGCCATTAACACAAAAATTCTCATCATGCTGATATTTATAGCCACCAAGATCGCCACCATATGCCCAGAAATTATCACCTGCACTATTTACTGACAGCAAACCCTGATCCACCCAATCCCAGATAAAACCGCCCTGCAAATAAGGTGATGATCGTATCAAATCCCAGTATTCCTTAAAATTACCAGTACTATTACCCATAGCGTGAGCATATTCACACATAATATACGGTCGTCCGGGATTCTCCTTGTTAGCATAATCGGTCATACTTTTCATACCCGGATACATAGGACAAACCACATCCGTATTTTCATTTCTCCCAGCTTGTTCAAACTGCACCAAACGTGTATTGTCACGATTCTTAATCCATTTATATGCATCTTGAAAGACCGGGCCATTACCACATTCATTTCCCAAACTCCATAAAATGACAGAAGGATGATTCTTATCACGCTCCACCAGACGATAAATACGATCCATGTGAGCATCATGCCATTCAGGCAAATAAGCAGGATGTTTGGATTTGTCAAACCATCCCTGCCATTCGGCTCCCATCGCATGAGTTTCAATATTGGCTTCATCAACAAGATATAAACCATACTCATCGCATAATGAGATCCAAAGGGTACTATGCGGATAATGTGACATGCGTACTGCATTAATATTGTGCCGCTTCATCACTTCAATATCCTTAATCATCGTGGCTTTATCAATATAATGTCCGGTATGCTCGTTATGCTCATGTAAATTGACGCCTTTAACCAGCACCGGCTGCCCATTAACGCACAACTGACTGTTTTTGAGCTCCACAGTACGAAAACCAATTTTTTGAGATGTTGCTTCAATTAGCTGACCTCTGTCGTCATACAAAGATAAAAGCAACTGATATAAGTGGGGAGTCTCAGCACTCCAATGCTTAACACTTTTTATGGTTGACTTTAAAGACATCTCGGTTTTGCCCTCAGCATCGGCCAGCCAATTTTTATCGCCACGGAATAAATTCCGCCCCGACTCATCCAGGATACTAACCTTCAAAGACCCTTTAGCGGGCACTTCGTTATAATTCTTAACAACTAAATCAAGGCTAAAAATTCCATTTTTATAATTGTCATCCAACCCGGCTTTAACAAAAAAATCATTGATTTTAACCTGGTCAGTGCTAAGCAAATAAATATCTCTATCGATACCGGAAAGACGCCAAAAATCCTGATCTTCAAGATATGAACCATCACTCCATCGGTACACTTCGATGGCAAGGCTATTGCTGCCCGGCTTAACATAGTCAGTAATATCAAATTCGACGGGGCTCTTTGTCACCTGACTATAACCAACTTTTTTGCCATTAACCCAAACATACATAGCCGATGTGCCAGCCTCAAAATGCAACATCACCCGCCGGTTGTTCCATTCAGCAGGCAAATCAAATGTACGTTTGTATGATCCCACAGGATTATGGCTATGACTTATATAAGGCGGATTTTTGGGGAAAGGATACGTAATATTAGTATAAATAGGCGTACCAAACCCATTGAGTTCCCAGTTACCGGGTACATTTATATCTGCCCAACGGCTAACATCATAATCGTCTTTATAAAAATCAACAGGCCTCTCCGCCGGTGAATAAACCCAATTAAACTTCCACGATCCGTTAAGACTAAAGAAATAAGGAGATTGTGTTTTATCGCTCTGAAGAGCAGATTTCGCATCGGCATATGGTATAAAAGCAGCCCGGGGAGCCTCTTTGTTAATGCCAAAAACCTTAGGATTTTCCCAGTCAACAGGGGTTTGCCCAATCGCAGAGACAGTACAAAACAGTATGAAAAAGTTTAAAATAATTTTCTTCATAATAATTATTTAAGTCTATTAAGAGTTATCAATTAATTTTGAGCGCTAAGCCTCTTTTTCATTCTCATCAAAGCTTCAACATAATAATAATCAGCATAGGAAAGCGGCACATCCACCTCTGAACCATTGGGCATGTGTCCAACACTATGCATAAGAATAAAATTTCCATTAGTTCCCAACTCAGCGCGATATTCAGGAGAACTAAGACTACGAATCATATCCTTGGCTGCTTTCAGATATGTGCTACTAGAATCATCCTCAGAAACAAAATCACTCAATTCAATCAAAGCCGAACAAATGATCGCAGCTGCCGAGGCATCTCTTTTAGCATTTGGAATATCCGGAGCATCGAAATCCCAATATGGCACTTTATCGGCAGGAAGCTTTGGATGATTTAAAATAAAATCGGCAATACCGCGTGCCTGCTTCAGGTAATCGGCCAAACCTGTTTCGCGATACATCATAGTATAGCCATATAAAGCCCATGCCTGACCACGAGCCCAAGCCGATTCATCAGAATAACCCTGAGAAGTATTTCTTTTTTCCACTGCGCCGGTAATCGTGTCATAAGAAACCACATGGTAACTACTAAAATCTTCCCTAAAATGATTTTGCAGTGTTTTATTGGCATGCGATTCGGCAACATCAGAATATTTATCATCGTGGAAAGCTTTAGCAGTCCACTCCAACATTTCAAGATTCATTAAATTGTCAATGATAACCGGATATTGCCATTTTGCACTCCACGGTTTGTAATCCCACGAACGAATACATCCGACCGTTGGATTAAAACGAGTCATCAACGAATTAGAGGCCGTATGAATCACCTCTTTATACTTAGAATTTCCTGTTATCCTAAAAGCATTTCCGAAACTGCAAAATATCATAAACCCAACGTCGTGATTGTCGGTTGTATATTTTTGATCCTCCACACGAAGCGTGTAATTTTCAGCCCAGTATTTTAAACTATCCGTTGGATTATTTTCATAAAGATACCAGAGTACCCCCGGAAAAAAACCACTCACCCACCATGCCGAATTACATGTAACTAAGTTCCCTTTCTTATTGATAGTTTGGGGAAGCCTGGTAGGTTTATCTGACAAGGATTCAGCCATCAATAAACTTTGACGGGTAGCCAGCTCCAACGACTCATTAACGATTTTCTTCAGTTGTTGATCTTCATTTTCTTTATAGTTACACCCTAAAAAGAGAACTGAAACAATTAAAACTAAAACTATTTGCTTAATCATAATTTTATCTTTCCAATTAAAATATATTTAACCTTAAATTGCTATAATAATTATTACTAAAGGTGCCTCAAATTAAATTGTAAAAAATCAACGCGCCACAACCCTTCTTCTATAATATTTAACATAAAAAGACACCTGTCACAAATGTTGTTCATAAAATCTGACTTCAGCTTTACGCTTGCTCTCAAAATGTTCATGTACACCATTGAACTAAAATTTTAAGAGTTGTACAAGTCTTGAATTTAAACTTTATAACTCAAACGCCTAACTTTATGGACAAATAGTAAATGATTACCCTAAAGCCAACAAATCTCATAAAGACTAAAAAGAATCATTCTCTTGTGTGAGAATCCCTTTTCCCTGATCGTTTCATGTATCCATATAATAAAGAGTACCCCTTTACAATATCCCAACTAAAATCTCATATTACAAAAATGGGACTTGAAACTAACATCGTTAGATATAAAATCGATTTAGTTTATCACAAATTACAAACAGCTATAAATTATTTAATTTATTTTTGTAAAAATCTGACACATATTTAATGTTAAATGTAAAAAATCAAGACTCCAGACAAAGAATTAGCACTTGACAATCAACATATTAATCAATTCGAGAGTTGCACATTTAACATTCAAACCTTACATTATCCCATTTATTCTCTTTCGAGAATAGAATTGTATCGTATAAATTTGAAGTCCTAAATCAAAATACGACTAAATTAATAAGCCATGCGTTTAAAACAAATTTCATTTGCCATAACACTTGCCTTTATTTCCCTTGAATGTCTGGCACAAAACGAGCTACACTTTAGCCACCTAGGAATTGAGGAAGGCTTTACAAACAGCCGGGCTAACAGCATAATTCAAGACAAGAAAGGCTTTATATGGGTTGGCACATGGAATGGATTAAACCGCTACGACGGATACAACTGTGAGGTATATCAACCAAATTTCCATGATACAACAGCCATCTCAAACAGGGAAATTGTAGATTTATTAGAAGACTCTGACGGCAATATCTGGATTGGCACATCTAACGGATTAAACTGCTTCAATCCCACATCAGGCAAAATTACCATCTATAATTTTAAACACCGCATACTCACCTTATGTGAAGATCGTGAAAAAAACATTTGGATTGGTACATGGTATGGAGGTTTACACAAACTAACGCCATCAACAGGTAAAATCAAAAATTATTTACCCAACGACATTGTCAGCGATATATTTATTGATTCAAGAAACATCCTTTGGGTTGCAACTTATTATGGACTGGTAAAATTCAACCAAAAGACAGAAGACTATCAGCGTTTCCTTAGCAACCCAGACAAAAACTCACTCAGCAATGCTACCGTCACCGGAATTACAGAGTCGGCAGATGGCAATCTTTGGGTTGGCACATGGGGTGGTGGCTTAAACAGGGTAGAGGTATTAGACCAAGGCAGCCGGCTAATTTTCACCCACTTCATGTCGGAAACCACCCAAAACAGACTGGCAGATAACATTATTTCAAAACTTTACTATGATCAATTTAATAACTTGTGGATAGGAACTTGGTCCAATGGCCTATACCGACTAACAGAAAAACAACAACAGGCGGCACCGGCTAAAGCGTTATTTACCAACTACCATGAAGAACAGGACAATCCCTCCGGTATTGCCGGCGATCGCATTTCGGCCCTTATGGTTGATAAAACAGGCATATTATGGGTTGGCGGCGCCGATATCGCTTGCGCATCTATCCATCAAACAGGCGTTAATTACTACCGACTTCCATTTAATCACTTATACCCAAACTACAAGCCAACAAGTAGTGCAATTGCAGGTTACCAAAATCACATTTGGGTCTCCAACAATCACCAAATCGCCCAATACAAACTAAACGAAGGAAAATATAAGCTAATAAAAACATACAACCCAACCGTCATCGCAAACGGAGAAACCTTTAATAATGCCGTTATCCTGAACCTAACAGCAGACTCATCAGGACTTTGGGTTGGAACCGATGACGCCGGTCTGGCCTATTATCCGTACACTAACGACATGCAACTTGACAGCGATCAAGCTTCCTTTTACAACCAAAGTACAAAAAAGGCTTCTTTGCCCGGAGACAAGATTACCTGTCTTTTTAAATCAAAGAAATATAGAAATGTAATTTGGGTTGGAACCATGCAAAATGGATTCGCTAAACTTGTAGTAAAGAATGGAACTGCCGTTGCGTCAGAAGCCTATTACAATGGAGAAGGGAGTACTTACACCTCCGACAATAATATCAGGTGCCTATACGAAGACTCCGAGGGCCTGCTATGGGTTGGCACTCAAAAAGGTCTCAACCGCTTTAATCCAATAGAACAGAAATTTGAAAAATTTTACTATTCACCATCTGATACAACTTCTTTAAACGACAACATCATAAATGCGATATATGAAGACTCATTCGGAAACATGTGGGTGGGAACCAATACTGGCCTTAACAAAATAATTGAAAAAGATAATAACAACGGGCTCAAAACAATCTCATTTAAGGGATATCCAAACATCAAGTACCTCAAAAATGAAATTGTCACAAACATTCTCGAAGATCAATCACAGAACCTTTGGGTACGCACCAACCGTGGACTGTTAAAATTCAATATTCAGAACGAAATCATATCCGGCACCTTTTTCTCTAAAGATTTCGAAAACAATCGCTTAAATCGCAACACCACATTTAAAAACACGGAAAATGCAATCGTAATAGCTGATCTCAATCGTTTCTTAACATTTAACCCGAACAGTCGCAACCAAGATACAGCAACCCCAAACGTTGTAATCACGGATTTTGCAATTCTAAATAAAAGTATCAACGGTTATCTGGCCGATAAACCAACACTAATTCCATACGCAGACAATGTAAACATTACCTATAAAGACAAAATGCTCACATTCGTTTTTTCCGCTATGGATTATAAAAACACAAAAAAAAATGAATACAGCTATAAACTAGAAGGTTTTGATGACCAATGGAATTACATCGGATCAAGAAATTCAGCAACCTACACAAATATTCCACACGGCCAATATATTTTTAAAGTCAAAGCAAAAAACAGCGACGGCATTTGGAGCAAAAATGAAACACGATTATATATTACCATTGCCCCCCCATGGTGGAAAACAACATGGGCTTATCTTTTGTATACCCTGATCATTTTAGGTTTAATCCATTTTTTTAATAAATACTCCATTATCAAAGAAAAAGAGAAACACAAATTAAAATTTGAGAAATTAAAAAGAGAAGAAATAGCTCGATTAGACGAGATGAAATCACTATTTTTCACCGATATAACGCACGAATTTAAAACACCTCTCACTCTCATTTTTGGTCCGGCAAATGAACTTGCGGCAGATAAAAAGATGAGTAAATATGCACTCAAACAAGTTGAATTAATTACAAATAATGCCAAAAAATTACTTCGACTGGTGAATCAATTAATGGAATTCCGAAAAATAGAGAAAGGCATCATCGATGAACTTCAAGCAGAACAATGCGACATCGGTCTTATCTTAGAGGAAGTCTACAACTCATTTAAGCCCCTATCCGACACAAGAAAAATCAAACTGAGCCTAAATATTATACAAAAGCCTCTAAATGCCTTTGTAGATCCTGACAAAATTGAAAAAGTACTATTTAATCTGGTTTCCAACGCTTTTAAATACTCAAAGGATAACAGCGCAATAACCATCACAGCCAATTTGCAAGCAAGCGATCAAGCAGACAAAAAAATAGTTATACGAATAAAAGATGAAGGAATTGGCATCTCAGATGAACACAAACAAAAAATATTTGAACGATTTTATCAGGTTAATCAGCTAAAGACACAAAGTACAGGCGGCATAGGCCTATTTTTGGCAAAAACGTTAATCGAACAACATAATGGTCAAATACAAGTAGAAAGCGAACCAGAAAAAGGCAGTTGCTTCACAGTCGAAATTCCTGTTAATCCGCTCCTGAAAAAAGAAAAACAAAAAAAGGAGATTGCCATCACCAACTTAAATTCAGAATCAAAATACGACCTATCAATGGATAGTGATACAGATAGGAACTCCGAACCTCAAGATGATACCAAACCAATCATTCTGATTGTTGAAGATGACTCAGACCTCAATGATTTTTTAAGGATGGGATTGTCATCTGACTACCAGACTATCAGCTCATCCAATGGAAAAGAAGCTTTGGAAAAAACGCAAGAACTAATCCCCGACCTAATACTATCAGACATAATGATGCCTGAGATGGATGGTTTTGAATTTTGCCAGGCCGTCCGAAAAAATATGGGAACCTCACACATACCTATCATATTCCTCACTGCCAAAACCATGCAGGAAGATGAAATAATGGGCTTAAAACTAGGCGCAGTTGACTATATCTATAAACCTTTTAATTTGGTTTCTGTTAAGCTTAAAATACACAACATACTAACCAACAAAAAGATACTACATAAAAAATTTCGAACTGAAAGTATTCTTAAACCCGAAGATATAGAACTTTCATCATTAGATGACCTCTTCCTAAAAGAAGCCGTTGAATCCGTCAACCAAAATCTCGACGATCCTAGTTTTGATGTTGAAGCATTCAGTCGCGAGTTAAAAGTCAGCCCCAATCAGGCATACCGAAAAATTAAAGCCTTGACCGGACAAACGGCCAAGGAATTTATCAGAAATCAAAGACTTAAAACCGCAGCCAATCTACTGCTACAAAGAAAACGCACTATTTCCGAAGTTATCTATATGGTAGGTTTTACAAGCCCCTCATACTTTTCAAGGTGCTTTAAAGAATTGTATGGTTACACACCCTCTGAATATATGGAACAACAAAACTCAGAGGGCAATTAAAAACTAGTAAATAGCTTCCACGTTACTCCTTCAAACGACGTTGGGCATTGTCAAGTGCGACCTTAAGTGAAGCATTATTGGGATTTTTGCTCAAAGCTTTTTCAAGATAAGGAATGGCTTTACGATACTCCTGGCTTATTGCGGCTAACTTTTTAGTGGTATTTGAATAATCTACCCGACTGGGATTACTTAAAGACGCATACTTACGTTTTTCTCGCTCGTATTTCAAATCTGTTATTTTGCACAAAATAATTCCCATTTGTTCATTCCCTTGTTGGTGTTCAGGATCAACACTCAGCAGTTGTTCACCGACAGAAACAGCTTCATCGAGTTTTCTAAGCTGTGCATAGGCCATCATTTTAATGAAAAGTATATAAGAATCATTCGGAGAACCCTTCAAATATTTATCTGTATATTCGAGAGTACTGCCAAAATCATGGCTTTTATAAAAAATCGTTACCAAACGCCGATAGGCTGAATTTTTCTCCTCGGGATACAATTCAATAACTTTAAAAAGAGCATTTCTAGCTTCATCATATTTAGCGAGGCTTAAATAACTATCACTTAGACTAAAATATAAATTAACCGATACCATTTTAAGGGTTTCCATTCTCTCAAAAAGGGAAATGGCCCTCTCAAAATCCTTTATTTTATAATAATTAACACCAGCCCTATATATACACACAGTATCAAATTTTCCAGCATGCTCATATGCTTCAAATGCAGACAGATATAGCTGAGCAGCAGATGAAAAATCATCAATACTTTCGGCCATTATTGCATCACTTTTTATCACATCCGGATCCTGTCCATAAGTTAAAAATAGAATGTTAAAAAAAAGAATTGTCAAAAAAAGTTGTTTCATAACATCATTATTTTAAAAATTTTTGTTTAAAAATAATTATCTGTAAGACACCACGTACAAAATCGATCGAAGAAGCAATTGTAAGGTCTACAAAAAAACAGACCGAATATTGCACATCAGTGAATCGCAAATAGAATATGGTTCAAGCCTAAATTATTATTGATCGTGTTAAAATTAGCACAACTAACTTGTTCTAATTATTCCAAAAATTACAATTCATGTAATTATTTCGCACAAAAGATATTTTAACAAACATATATTTGAGTCTTTGATAGAAAGCAAAAACTCAAATTTAAAAACAAGAAAATAAAGTTTTCCAGGTATATCTAATCAAGATTAGGACAAATTTCGCTTTTAAGGAAACAATACCACAACATATTTTATACTAAATCAAATAAATACATCTAAAAATTAAGTCATTGAAATATGAAGGAAAATTAATCACTCATATGCAGAGTTTAAAAAATGCTCACATAACATAAGATTCATAAGTCAATTATGCAGGCATACCAAAAAGGACTTGCTAGTTAATTAATAACCTATAATAAATACACCCCCCGGATGACCCGGGGGGTGTAAAAACATTTATCTATTGTGACAAAATAGACACACATTGTCCAATTTAGAACTATTAATTAACCTTCATCACCTTAAAGACACTAACATCATTGCCCTCAACAATCCGAATCAGATACAATCCATTACTTTGTAAATTGATAACCTCTTCAGAAGATTGAAGTTGACGATTAATAATAACATGTCCAGTCATATCATAAACGGTTAATATGCCATGTTCACCATTGGATCGAATCGTAACATCTCCTTTAGTAATAGTAGGATAAACCATTACTGCATCTTTGTCTGCTACATCTTCAATAGAAGTTGATGTCAACGTAAACTCAATGGTGTAAGTCAACACTGTTTCGCCATCAGCAGCAGTGCTCACAATTGTAGCAGTACCAGGAATTTCTGGAGCCTGCGTCACTACAACTGTAGCATTTTCGTTTTTCGCTTGAGCTGCAATTAATGGCTCATAATCTGAACTTTCAACTTCAACAGTGTATTCAAAAACATCGGAAGCAAATCCCTCAAAGGGACTACCATCTAGATCAATATTTAGCAGAGTGGCATCTTCTGCCCCATCCTCAACAGGATATGAAGCAGAACGCTGAGCCACTGTAGCCTCGTCCATAACACCGGAATAGATGTTAAATTCTAGAATAGAGCCCTTCCATGAACTGTCGTAAGTATATCCACTTTTGCACAAGTAGGCAAATTCATTGCTCAGGTTGAATATTTTGTTGTCATCTGACAACTTAGAGCTAGCGATGTATATTCCATCTACAAATAAAGAAATAGAATCATTAGTAACGGTACTAACCATATAATGTGGAAGTCCATCTTCCAGCTCTATGGAGTTAACACCATTCTCAGCACCCCAAGGAGCCGAATAACTACCACAACTAATAGCAGTTCTGCTTTTATGTGAAAGGAATATGCCATCAACGCCATAATTGCTGGATGAGGTATTTCCAAACCATGAGATCATGCTATTGGCAACATTAACACCATCCCCTGCGACGAAATATACCTCGAGGGTAAATGAAGCATAAGTATTGATAGCGATACTATCAGCTGGAAGCGAAATATACTCTCCATCTTCATCGGCTACATACACCCCATTTTCGATTCTACCACCATTCAAAATACCATTCGCATTACCAACAACATCACTAGCTGTTCCATCAGCAAAAGTATATGAATGCTTCAATGTAAGCTCCGACTCAACAATATAGTTAATTGTATAACTCATATTCGAAGTACCCTGACTTACAACAATTGAAGCCGAACCTCTGTCTGAATCCAAAGTAACCAAGCCAGTTCCGTCAACACTTGCGGATTCGTCCTCAGGAGAAGCACTCAAAGTAAATGAAGTTGTACCAACCGGCAGAACCAAATCATATTGAGTTAAACCGGGAGTTATTGCAGGATATAACGTTCCTTTATCGACTGACAGTGTTTCAAGGTTCAGATTTGCTCTAGGGAACGATTCTACAATAGTTCCCCCTTTAATTAAACCGTTTACTCCATTACCGGTCCAGTCATAAGCCTGAGATGCATTGTTAAGATCAAAATTCCAGTACCCAACCAGTCCAGTTTCGTCTCCTTCCAACACACTATATCTGTTATCTTGAAGCGTTTGTAAGTCCAAAGAATCATTCCAAACTCTGACCTCATCAATGCTCCCTTTAAACGCTCTATTTTCTCCACCATTATCCCAACCAATAAACAATTCTCCAAAAGAAAAATCGAAAGGAGAGTTAGTTGCAGCTTCAGTATAGGCAGTTCCATCCAGATAAATTGTTCTTGATGAAGCAGTAACCACCGCGACAACATGATGCCAAACATCGTTAGATACAGAAGAAACGGTTACACCATAATCCCCTTCAATATTGGTCATCAGTCGTAACATATTGGATCCCTGCCAACTTGAAGCATATTGAATCCCTGCATTTCCCTCACTGGCACGATTATAAATCAAACCAGCATTATACGTCTGTACACCGTCTGGTTTTACCCACATTTCAATTGTATAAGGCAAAGTATTAAGTTGAAGGCCAGAAATATCAATATGACTTGAATTTCCATTATCACCTTCGAGCTGAATGGCATAATTTAACCCATCTGCTTCAACAATATTAACAGTATAACTATCATTTTCACTTTCATCAAATGAAATAACATTAATATTTGCCGTTGCAGTTCCGTTGGTTAAAGTAATTTCACCATCGCCATTAACAGCTGCCTGTGGGTAAGTTGGTAACCCGGTAATATTAACCTTCTGGGTGCCTACCGGAACAACAACACTGTATTCATGAATTTCTTTGTCAAAACTGGGGGATAAAGCTCCAATACTGGATGTAATCCCTGACAAAGTAGCTTCTGAAGTACCGTCGTCAACAAAAACACTCAAATAATATGAGGCAAAAGTACCATCAAGGGCAGTCACTTGAATTTCCACGTCTATACCATCGGTATTGAACGTCAAAACACCATCATCACTAATAGCCTCACCAAGCCCATCAAACATCTCAACCGAAGCCCCCATACCATTTGGAACAGCTTCTAAAGTCAAGGAGGTAGTACCATATGGAACAGTCATTTCATACTCTTGCACAGACGAATCAAACTCGGTTGTAAAAGAGCCAATATTTGTTGACAAACTTGCTAAAGAAGGATCAGAATTTGATGTAATTTCGAAAAGAGACACTGTTAATGAGTCTTTTTGTCCACTGGGATTATGGATGGTGGACCACATATTTAGTTCAGAAAAATCAGTGTGATTAAAGCCTGCGTCAGCATAAATCAGCAATGGATTTTCCATCTCCTCTGATTTAACCCATGTACTAAAAGTACCTTTCATAACATCAAGTGCAACCCACAAATCGTAAGTCTCCTCAGGTACAGGTATTAATAAATTGGTTTTGACGTGGCTATTCGAAATACCATCTTTTACGAGAATACCTGATTCGTAAAACACAACACCAACAACAAAGTCTCCCCAGACCTTTATTGAATCTTGGGACAATGTAAAAACAGCATCATAAACGCCATTTTCTTCTCCATCATGTAAAGTCACTTTTGAATGAATCAAATGTTTTCCTGTTAATGAAGGATCAATTACATTACAAGTATCTACAACCTGAGCATTTGCAGTTGATATTCCCAAAAGACAAAGCAATGTTATAAAATACCATTTCTTTAAAAGTAAATTTCTTGTTTTCATAGACAATTAATTTAATAAATGTTTTGGTTCATAAAACTATCCAATTAAAGCGTAAAATTATTTACTAAACGCCTGTAATAAATTGCACAAATTTGTAAATAGCTGTTAAAAAATCGACTTGTTCAACATTTTAAAAATTCCATAGTTTGTATTGTATCCCAAGCTATGTTTTACATACTGAAAAAACTCATTAAAGACTTTTTAACATCAATTATCAAAAGTTGAAACGTGTAAATTTTCTAGACTCCAACAGTGTGCAAATTATAATAAAACAAAAACGGATTTGGGAAGGGAAAATATTGAAAGCCGATCGGGTAAATAAAATAGGCCAAGCTAAAACCTGATTCTTGTTGCAAAGACTTCAGCCCAGCCTTTAAACAGGTCGCAAAAGGGGCGGAAAGCGTCAGGCTAACCATCCCCTTGCATATTTATATATAAGTCCTCAGATCTCGCTTCAAGCTAATTAAAAGACCAAAAATAAAAACAATAGTTAATTCAGTGGCAAATACCAGTTTTTTTCCTGCGAGAGTTTGGCTTCAATAACGTCAGCATTTGTATACTTTTTAGCCACTTTTTTGGCCAGATAATAAGGATCGTTTCTTCTTTTAGCGATACGTATTAAATCATGAAATCGGTTGCCTTCAAAGGCAGTCTCCAAAGCTAATTCTTCAACAATTTTATCTTCTACATAGAGAATTGAATCCGCTAGATTGGCTAATGAAGGGATCTTATAATCTTTAGCAAATTGGATGTTCCCATTTCCTCTGCCATGTATTCCAATAATATTAATTGAATTAGAATTTTCATACCGATTAAATTTTACATCTGCAAAATCCATATAAGTTGGCAACACTGCACCCTTTTCATAATCTGGCACAATGCTATCTACAGCCAAAGTATTAGCTGTCAGGCCGTTCTTTAGAACAGCAAAAGCTAAATTTGGTTTTCCGGCTCTATTAACAGCCTCAGCATACCGAAGATACAGAAGTCCTGTTCGGTAAATACAAACAGCCCATGAATCCTGAGTTGACATTCCTGTTAATTTAGTAGTTACCGGCCCAGTCACATTATCATAATATTGCGAATAAAAACCATCCTCATAAAAAGAGCTTTGGTCACCTCTTAAATCGCCTAATTTAAAGTTAGCACTGTTTTGGTAGTATGTTTGAGATTCCCAATTGTTAATAGCAACATTTGTTGGTGCCAGTTCATAATCGTACAAGAAAAGACTATCAAGTTTCGATTCATCTCCAAATTCAGAGGACCCGGCAATTAGAGTAATCTGCTCGGAACTTGTAAGATAAAACATAGATCGCCAAAAATTTAATGTACTTACAAATTCGCCATTAACGATAGTCCATTCTGACTTAAAAAAATCAGTAGACAAATAACTTTGATCATACATCAAATCGTAGTATGCCTTTGCCGCTGCTTCATAATTCCCCTGATACAAATACAAATCTCCCAACACAAAACGTACAGGAAAAAACAATTTTTCTGAACTAACAATATCATCGCCCAGTGAAATTCCCCCTGGTAAGGCGACAGCCTGCCAAGGCAATAAATCTTCGATTAAATGTGGCAGCAATTCTTCCAACGTATAATCAGGATAATCCTCTTGCGCAACCTGAAGGCTTGTAATAGGTTGCTCGTAATAAGTAACAACACCATAATTAAGGGCAATTTGCAGGTAAGTCCACGCTCGTATGGCCTTAGCTGCTGCAAATTCTTTGTACATAACCTTTTCACCCTTCGCAACAATTGAAGTATCAATAGTATTAATTAAATAATTACAATGATTAATAACTGCGTAATACTTTTTAACACCTACATAAGGATTACCCTCTGAAATATCAAAATCATATATTTCCTGAAGCGCCTGAGATGAATTTTCAGTAATTTCGAGCAAGTCGCCACGTAACTCTCCAAGAACCACATATGGTTCTGCTAACTCTTCCAATTGTTTAAAAATACCTACCATAGAATATATGGTATCATTAAGCGAGTTTAACTGATGATTCTCTTCGAGCAGAACACCATCATAATCTACATCAAGTATATCATCACAACTGTAGGCAACGAAGCCAACACAAAACAATCCAAGAGCAATTTTACGTATCAATTTCATAATTAAGTGCTTTTACAGATTCATCTTAAGACCGATCACAAAACTCCGTGCATTGGGCAACAGCCCAAAATCAATACCCTGGTACAAAACGGAATTGCCAGAAGACACTTCAGGATCAACACCCAAATAATTGGTCAAAGTCCACAGATTATTAGCAGCGGTCCATATTTCTAACGTTTCAAGAATCTGGCTATTTATAGGTATCTTATAATTCAGCTGAATTGATTTCAAACGAATAAATGAAGCATCTTCAATCCAGCGGTCAGAAAAACGAGCATTACCCATTGGGTCACCAAAAACAACCTTCGGTTGATTGGTTTGCTGCCCATCGGCAGTCCATCGATTTAACATTGCTACACTCTGGTTACTATAGTTTCGTCCAGATTCAAGAGTATACCGTTGATAATTATATACATCATTACCTGATGAAAACTTAAAATAAGCATTAAGTGTTAAATTTTTATATCCAATTTTGGAAGAAAAAGAACCATAAAAATCCGGATTCGGATCCCCAATAATTTGCTTATCTTTTTCATCTATAACACCATCTCTTTCTTGATCAACAAAAAGAATATCGCCAGCACTAAAATAAGTTACACTTCCATCAACAGAATTAACCTGACTTAAATTAGCTTCATTCGCATCATTCTGAGTAACGAGAACTCCATTTGTTTTGTATCCGTAAAAAACCCCAACCGGATTTCCAACAGCAGTTAAAATTTCAGCATTATTAAAGGAAGTAATAAAACTTCCGTTAGGTAGGCTTGTAATTTCATTTTGATAATGCCCGATGCTAGCGTTAAGCTCCCACTTAAAATGTTTCTGGTTCAAAACTTTCCAACGAAAGGCCAACTCAGCACCCTTGTTATTCATTTCTCCTTCGTTATTCCAATAGTAGCCATCACCAACTATATCAGGATAGGATCTTTGTACTAACAAGTCGTTTGTATTATTATTATAAAGATCAACAGACAATCCCAATCGATTATTAAATAAATAAGCATCCAAGCCAACATTATATTTATAGGTGGTTTCCCATTGAATTTCGGAATTAGCAATACCCCCAAGTATTAAGCCATTAGCTCTGTTCATAAACTTTGAAGAAACAAAATATGCTTGAGCAGCATAAGGACTAATATCATCATTCCCAGAAATTCCCCATCCTGCTCGCAACTTCAAATGATTTAATATTTTCGTATCCCCAATAAAATTTTCAGAAGATATAAGCCACGCAAAATTAACCGACGGAAAAACGCCCCAGCTTCTATCAAAAGCGCGAAAACCGCCTTTTGTTTCATTTCCAAAACGGGAAGATCCATCAACCGCTAAGGAAGTAGTAAGAAAATACTTATTGTTCAGATTATAGTCTGCATTTATATATGTTGACAAATATTTACTATCATTATTAACACCCATAGTCGATTTATACTCCTCTTCGTTAAGAAGATTGCGCTTCTGATCGGAACCTGAATTGTGCCCTTCGCCATACTCCAATCTATAATTATCCACCAAATACCGCCACCCCAAAGTGGCATTAATATGGTGCTGATTATTTATGACACCAGAAAAAGTAAGCTGAGTATCATCAAAAATAGAGATACTTCGTATTATTTGTCCTTTAAAAACATTTTCAGAAAGCCCATACCCTTCGATATAACGGGTGGCAACACCTGTCATAGGACTATAATAAGTTTCCTTAACCTTATCTAGCGTATAGTCGAAAAGTGAACTAAGCTTGAGTGTTGGAGTAATAATAAAAGAAGGTTTCACGCCAAAATTAAGACGATATTGATTGTTGGTATTTAATGAATTATTAATAATGGCCGAAGGATTACCGATACCGAAAACATCAGCATCTTCATAATCTGACGTCAAAGTTCCGTCTGGAGTATAAGTATATGGACTCAAAAAAGAAGATTTAATCAACGCAAGATAAGTTGGCGAGGTATAAAAGGAAACCCCATCATCCAATAAATTTCTATCTACATTGGTAAATCCTATATTCAATCCCATATCAAACCGTTCAGTCAAATCAAAATCGGCATTAAAACGAGTATTCAGGCGTTCCATATCAGTACTTTTAACCACGCCATTTTCGCCGGTATAACCAAGTGAGAAAAAATAGAGAGCTTTCTCATCACCGCCCGTTACATTAATATTATAGCTCTGTAAAATCCCTGTTTTATAGACTTCATCATCCCAATCGGTAACATTGTGATACTTGTTATATTCTAAATACGAAGGATCATCATTCAAAAATGGCATGCCTGCAATTTCATTATTTGAAAATTCAGAGGTTCCAAGTAATTCAGTTAGATAAATTCGATACTCATCACCTGACATCATTGGGATACCTTTGTTTGGTTTTTCAGAGATACCTCCAAAAGCATTGAATTCAATCTTGGTTACCATATCCTGCGCTCTTTTTGTCTTAATAAAAACAACGCCATTAGCACCTTTACTTCCATAAATTGAAGTGCCGTCTTTCAACACGGTAACGCTGCCAATATCATTTACGTCAATATCAGCAAGCTTATTTCCAAAATAGCCATAGTGAAGTGATGCCTCATTATAATTCATATTCCAAATAACGCCATCCACAACAAAAAGCGGCTGCGAATTTGCATTAATGGAATTAAAGCCCCTAATAAACATCGATGCACCAACACCTGCTAAACCTGACCTATTCGTCGATTTCACATCACCACCAGCATTCTTCTGTAATAAATCTTCGATCGTAATTGCAGGAGATTTTGAAATATTTTGTAATTGGTAGGTGGATAGCGGATTATGAGAAGAACGAACATGTCCGTCTAAACCGTCGTTTGTTTTATACCATTCCAAAAAAAAGTCTGGATATAATTCAACCTCCAGAAAATTACGCCCCCTAACGGGGACTTCCTGCAATTTATAATCAAAAGCCTTTATCTCCAGCACCTCATTCCCCGAGGTAACCGCAATATTTAACTCCCCATTCTCGTCTGAAGTACCAGCAGCCAATGAATTGATAGTTTTAACCTGCACTGCAGGTATTGGCTTCTTTGAGTAAGCGTCACGTACAACAATTTTCACCAGACTCAGGGAATCGGGTATCTCATTTTGTCCCATAACCAAATCTGGAGATCGGAGTATCCCTATGGCCAAAAGCAGTACAATCAACTTGTATAACACAAAAGATTTTGTAGTTTCCACTAATTCAATATGTCTATTCATTATCATCCTGTAAATATTTATAACCTATTCTTCAACGGGCTCTAATATAATGCAGTCGATACTCATTGTACGACTGAAATCTCCAGCACTTTCTTCAGCTATGGTTACATCATTTGTCACTTGTAACGTCACTGCAACATCTTTAAAATCTTCATCAATCACATTTGCATAATCAAAATCAATTTTAGTAACAAACATTTTCGTAAGCTCATTGATATTGGTGACATTATTATCAGGAGTTACTCTTAAACGAGATGTTCGACCTGTTGTCGTGGTTACATATACCAATTGAAAAGACGTCTTGGTTGGTAACAAATTATTTGGATCAGCAATGGAAGGTGGAACAAACACACAATACACATTGTATTTAGCCGACAAGGTATTTGGTATTGCAAACGTCACACTTGAACGGGCAAAATTACTTGTTGAAGAAGGCTCTAGCAAAATATATCCTTTTTTTGAAACGTCAATATCCGACCCTAAACTGCTCCCATTAATAATATTATTATTTGCATTAGATCTTCCTTCTTCATTTTCAGCTTCGACCCTTATTTCCCGAAACCAGGAAAGGGTATCCGGATAGGTAAACTCATTGATATAGTAACCGACACCATTACTTAAATTATGCTGTTGCGCACCAGCAAACAGGTACGAAGGGTTGTAAAATACATTTCCATTGGTCGAAACCAATGAATCGAGAGAAAGAGGGTTCGAAATTGTGTTTCGGAATACCAAATCCTGTACGATAGCCCATCTTGAAAGGGACTCACTTCGTTTCGACCCGCCGTAGATTTCAGGGACATTAAAATATTTAGCTGTTTTATTATAAGCCATATTCCAGGCATTATTATTCAATAAAACAGCAGTATATATGCTATCTTCATCATCCAGAGAACCTAAGGATTCAAGAAATAGATTTTTACGTATAAATATAGAATCATAAATAGGGTTACCATCTTCATTAATTCCAATTTCAACACTTGATTCGGCATCAAAAATGGATTGATCCAAGCCGTACAAATATGATTTTAATGAATCCATATTTTCAGCATTCCCAATATATTCCCAAATATTAAATTGGAATGGATTGTATTGATCAATAATATGCACGAGTCCATTCTTAGCCCTGACATTAGACTTAATGAGATGTGCATTTCCATAAGTCACTTGTCCGGATTCGGTTTTGCCAAAATCAATATATTTTCCATTTAGCAAACCGACCTGTTTATTGTCGATACCAGATGTTGAATAACTCCCTCTGGCGATATGGTTTTTGACAATGGTCTCTGCTGCGATCTTATCAGTTAAATCAATGTCAGCCAGGCTACTATTTTCCGGGGCCCATACAGTATAACTCTGGGACGCATTAATAATAGTATCATAACCTGAAATTTCGAGCAATTTTGCAAAGGTGGCCAGATCTGATTGCGACTTGATATAATCATACAAAGAATAATCAGGCAGTTCATCCGACTCCCCATAATAATGCTTATCCCACTTATCATCGCAACTAGAAACAAAAACGATAAATGCCAATAGCAATGCAGACAAAATTGTATTATGAAAAAGGTGATTCATGAGTTTATATTTTTTTTGTAAAGTCCACATAGAATTCTCATAGAATTAAAAATAACTGTCTGATATAAAAAACTTAAATCCATTATCTTCAGCACCCGATCAATTCGTAGAGCTGATTCTTTTCAATAACTATTAAAATTAATCTACACCTTCAAATTCGAGCACTTCAATAGGAACAAACTCCAGATAATCAAACATAAATTCTCCTTCACGTGCGGCCCTGACAGAGAATACATGATTATCATCTTTAGTAAAAGTAAATATGCCTAAAATACGACGTAATGCAGAAGGGCTCATCCGTGCTGATGATCCACTATACCAGGATTCCTGGATAACTTTAAAACTTGAAGGCGCTTTCATGTACCCTCTGTTCCGCATCATTTTATCGTTCTCATAACCATATAGGTCAGAGGGATCAAGGCCGGGCGTCTGGTACCCTATTTTAGCGTTGCTGGCAAGCAAGCGTAAATCCAAAGGGATACCACAAGGCTGTCCATCCCAATATAACTGAGCAGCGCCTCTATTTCCGGTTGGTTGGTAGCCAAACCTAACCTCATAGGTTCCAGCGGGAATGGGAGGTGTTGTGATTGAAAAATCGTATAAACCTTCAAGAAAAACCTCATCCCCTTGATAATCAAGGAAACGATCATCAGAATTAAAATAGCCAAACTGAGTTGTTTCAGAGGTTTCCACGCGTTCAATATAACCAGCTGGAAATTTCCAACTTTCAGATGGATAAGCCGGGCTACTACCTTTATATTTTTTCCCAACTCTAATATCATTATTCCGAAATTCCGGAAAAAAACTGGCAGCATCCATTCTTATCCTTTTACTGGTAAGCATTCTTTCAACATCTGTAGTATAGGCCAAAATACCATCAACTTCATGAAAAACACCATTAACAGCAGGATTATCCGTTCTACCATCTACAAATCGCACGGCCGACCCAGATTCTTCAACCATGTTAAACACATCATATTCGTTACTGACCCGATGGGTTCGCACTTCCATGAGCGTATAAGGACACATGGTTTCGAGATACTCATACATATCGTATGATTTGATGGAATGAGATGTACCACTAGCCGATCCGGTATTGTCATAAGCTTCAATAAAAAACTCCCGAGGAATTTTTCGATTCAATAAATGATAGGCAACAAACCGATTTAAACTATTCTTTCTGTCTGTTATATCTGTTATGTCGGCATCTTCAGGATATACAAGATCATAAACCCCTTTAGCATAACCTTTTAAATCCTCAAGATTATTGATTCCATTTGCAGCATAAGTAGCATCACTTTCAAGAAGTGCCGTAAAACCATACTTACGTTTATGCGGTACTCGCAAAATGCTCCCAATACCATTTGTTTGACCATCATACTTATCAAGTAAATCGAGAGGTGGAGAATAGGAGTAATCTTCAATTAATTCCAGTTCCTCATATAATTTAGTTTCAATCAATGCTTCATAAAACAACTTAAAATTTCCGTCCGCCCGAATTGCTTCAATCAAAGTATTATCGGTAGGCGAAATAACAGCATCAATTGTGTGGATAATTCCGTTATGAAGCTCAATATCCCCATCAATAATTTTGGCTTCTTTGTTAACAATGAACGCCACCCCATTGTCGGTTGATTGGAAACTAATTTCAATACTTCGTCCGTTCATTGTCAGGTTAGACAAAGAACCTTCGCTAAAATCCCCAGAGGGGATGGAAAAATCTTTTATAAGATGATTGTAAACTATTATTTTAATAGAGTCGAGTGAAAAATCAGCCAAAGAGCTTTTTCCTCTATGCTCATAAAAATCAAACAAAGCATCGTTAGTAGGCAAAAAACAGGTATAGTCGCCATACGCATTCAATAATCCCATTACCTTAGTAGTATCCAACATATGCTGAAATTCGGAATATTGTTCAGGACGCGCAGAAATATATCCACCCACAGTCTCTCCTGTAAAAGTATAATAACTGTCGCCAACATCGTCGCTATCGCATCCTGGAAGAAACAGCAAACATGTTAATAACATAATAGTAAGCTTCATAAAACTTATATAAAAAAAGTGATGAAAACGCGTATTTTTTTTCATGACAAATAATTTTACTTTGTTATGGAACCGCTTTCTATCTCATAAAACGGATTCTGTTCCAGCTTTGGATTAGAATTGAACTCATCAATATGAATTGGTAAATAAAGCGCATCCATAACTGAAAGTTTAAGATTCTGTGTTCCAGAGCTGCTGTATTTTCTAATTACATAATTAGACAACTCTTCAGGTGAGTTCTCTCTACGGGCCAGACGCATCAAATCAAACCAACGCTTGCCTTCAAACATTAACTCTCTCTGGCGTTCCCTTAATACAAGATCCTGCATTTCTTTCTGAGTATTGTAGGTCGTAAGCAGTAAAGAATCTTGTCCGGTAGAAATATTTGAACGTAAATAAGTAGTATTTACCAACTTTAAGGCTTCCTTATAATTTTCAAGTTGCACCAAAGCTTCTGCTTTCAACAACATAATGTCCGAAAGGCGATAAACAATCCAGTTAGAAGTACTACTCCCGTAAACATAACCAAAAACATTTTCTCTAACTTCCTGACGTAATGCCCCAACGTATTTAAAGATATTGTAGTTTTCGCTGAGTACATTTATCAAAAAATCATATCTGCGTAAATCATCTTCACTTTCAGTACCAGAGGCAGTGGTTAGATTAAAAATTCTATAATTTCCATTAATAAGAACATAAGGAAAAGCCCAATAACCAATCGGATCCGAATAAGTACCATAATATTTATCAACAATATTATTATTCTGAATGTCTTCATCAAACTGCAATTCGAAAATACTTTCAGAAGAATTGCCCGAGTAAAATACACTTTGTAAAACATTCTCTCCCTCTTCTAATTCCAGGTTACTGTCGGAAATTACTTTATCACAATACTCCACACAACTGGCGTAATCCTCTTTCCAGATATAAATATCAGCCAAAAGAGCCCGAACAGCCGACTTCGTAATTCGGCCCTTCGATAACAAATTAGTATCAAATTGATCTCTGGCATATTTTTCAGCAAATTCAAGATCCTGAATAAGATTGTCGAGAATAATTTCTTCGGACGATTTAGCAAGACTGTAATCCTGGTTGTCAGAAATACTCGCCTCAGTAATCCAGGGTACTTCTTTAAAAGTTCTCACCAGATAAAAATAAGATAGTGCCCTTATAGTCAGAACTTCTGCTTTCAACGAATTTAAATCAGATTGAGTAAAATTTGCATCCTTTTCCACAACACCAGGGGCATAATGCAAAAAAGTATTACAGTAATTAATAACAGTATAAAAAGGGCCCCATTTAACATACCCGTTATTGCTAGATATATCACCATTAATCAACTTCCACATATCTGTTGGCATATCTGTATTACCAGTGCTCACAACATTATCTGACCGTAATTCACCCCACACCAATACCCGTTCCATAAAACCATCTTCAATCATGGCACGGTAACAGGCTGCAAGCACCTCATTAACTTCGCTCTCGTCCTGCCAGAAATCTTCCAGAACAATTTCGCTTTCGGGTCGTAAATCCAACCAATCGCTACAACTAGTCAAAAAAACGAAACCGGACAATATAAGAGTTGATACTATTTTTTTCATTACCTTACTTTATTGATTAAAATGAAACGGTTAAGCCAAACGTGAAATCCTTGGACCTGGGGGTCTTATTTTCATCTTTACTGACGCTAAATGAAGAGTATCCGACCTCGGGGTCAACACCAGTATATTTTGTCAATACAAACAGATTATTAAATGTTAAATACAGACTAAACTGCCTCATGTTGTATTTCTTTAATTTTTCAGGAGAAATAGAATAATTAAACGTCAAATACTTAAGGCGCAAGAATGAGCCGTCTTCAACATATCGGTCACTACCTAGCCAGTTGTATCCATATTCATTCAAAGCTCTCGGTATTTCTGTTACATCACCATTTTTCCGCCATCGCCAATTAACCGCAACACTTTGATTATCATTATAATACATATTCTCAGCATACATACGCGCAGCATTAACGATTCGATTTCCATAACGAAAATTAAAAAATGGTGTCATGGCAAAGCGTTTATACCTGATTGAAAACCCAAAACCACCATTTATTTTCGGATTTGAATTACCTAAATACACAATATCCAACTCGTCTATTGAGCCATCGTGATTAATGTCCTCATAAATGGCATCTCCCCCTTTAAACTCATAAGCATTACTGCGTCCATAGGCAAAATACATGGGAAGAGGACTTCCTGTTTCATCGGTAAAAACATTTCCATTGGCATCTCGAGCTACAGGAGCGTTCTCCTGAACTCCGGGAATATAGTCGTTGTATTGATAAACGCCTTTATATTTAAAGCCATAAACCGAACCATAAGAATTTCCCTCCTGAATACGAGATAAATAGCTACCATTGGCGTAATCGAAATCACCATTATAATTTTCAAGAACATCGTCTCTAAGTTTAACAATGGTGTTTTTGTAATTGGATAAATTAAAATTGAAATCGATTGAAAAATCTTTTGCTTTAATAGCATTATTAGTGTAAAAATTGACCTCCCAACCATTATTATCCATGGTTCCAACATTTTGCCATGGTAAGGATGAATAACCTGATGAAGTAGGCATTTTTAAATTTTCAAATAATAAATCCTCAGTATGTTTATTATAAAAATTAATATCAAACAAAAACCTGTCATCAAAAAATCCCATATCGAGGCCATAATTCAAAGATGTCGTGGTTTCCCATTTCAAATCAGCCAACTGAAGCGTTGTCGGTCGGGTGGCAGGCATTCCGGCATAACTCCCATAGGAACTGTAACGACTAAAATGTAAATATTCGGCGTTGGGCTGATTTCCACTAATACCCCAACTAGGGCGAACAGCAAACATACTTAACCAACTATTGGAAAAATCCATAAACGTTTCATCAGAAATAATCCATTTGGCCGAAATTCCAGGAAAATTTCCATACTTTCTGCTATCACCAAATTTAGTACTGCCATCCCTTCTAAACGTCAAACCCAATATATATTTTGATTTAAAAGAATAATGCCCCCTGAATAGTAAGGCGTTTGACCGGTATGCCGAACGACTGCTTGAAATACCAGACAAATAACCAATAGCCGTAGGATCAACAATTTCACCTGAAGGTAAATTGGCTGTGGACAGACCTTGACTGGAGCTATTCCCAGTTCTCATTTGATATGAACCATACAATAATAAACTATGATTAGGATTAACCAATTTTGGTTGCCAGGTAACATTATTATCCATCATCACAGTCATACTTTCCGAGTCGGCACTCTCGGCTAGGTTTACAGCTTCGTTATCCCATTCAAGATTGGATACTTCACGAGGCAGAAACTTCGCAACCTTATTGTTATTAACATCAAATGAAACATATATATTGTACCGAAGTGTTGACTGTAAGGGATCCAACAAATCATACTGCAACCTGAAAGTTGGCAAAATACGGTAGTTCTTTAAATTATTGGTAGCCAGATAAGCCAACGCAACAGGGTTTTTTAAGTCTCTTTGAGATTCATGAAGACTAGAAGATCTCATAATATTATAGTAATCGGAGGTATTATTCCCGTTCATATCCTGGCGGTAAACACCAACATTAGGCATTTTTTTATAAGCAATTTCTAACAAATTCTCATAATTTCGATCGTTATCGGAATAGGTAAAAGAAAACTCCGAAACGAATTTAATTCGGTCAGAAACAGCATAATCCAAATAAGCCCTTGAAGAAATCCGATCCATCTTCTGCCCAATTACAGTCCCAGTTTGAGTAAGAAATCCACCTGAAACACGATAACGAGCCTTGTCTCCCCCTCCCGACAAAGTCAAATAATGGTCATGCTTATATCCAACCTGCGTCACTTCACTAAACCAATCAGTATTATTATTAAAGTTTTCATATTCCGAAAAGTTAGGATCATACATTAGTTCCCGGATGTTAGCTGCTGATTCATTTTGATGCGGATTAAAGTAGGCCTGTTTCATCAACATTGTGTAATCATCGCCATTTAACATTTTCAATCCTTCTGGTTGCACAGCCCGGGTTAACCTATAGGAATACTGTATGCGTGTAGGACCTCTAAAACCCTTTTTAGTATTAATTACTAAAACTCCATTAGCCCCTTTTGAACCCCAAATGGCTGTTGAAGCGGCATCCTTTAACACCGTTATTTCATCGATATCGTCGGGATTTATACTTAACATATTAGCGAATTGCTCCTGGTTTGCATTTGCAAAATCAAAAGAAGGATCAATTTCCACTTCATAAGGAACTCCATTTACAACAATTAAAGGTTCTGTATTAGAGTTAATGGATGAAATTCCCCGGATGCGCATCGAAGTTCCACTTCCTAAGTCTCCCGAATTGCCAACAATGTCCAAACCTGCTATACGTCCCTGAAGGGCGTCATCAACAGATGTTATCTGTAACCCATCAAACTCCTTGGTACTTATAGTTTGAACAGCTGTTGACACTTCCCGCTGAGGAATTGAAAAAGTCCCATCATTATGGGTCTTTGTGGCAGTTACAATGACTTCATCGACCTGCTGAGACTCCTCCTCCATTTTTACGTTAATAGTGCGTTGGTTACCTATTTCAACCTTTTTTGTAACAAACCCTATAAAACTTAATACCAGGACGTTGTTTGGATCTTTTATTTTAATAACATAGTGACCATTAATATCAGTAACTGTAGCACTTACGATTCGCTTTGTTTTGTCAACTTCAATAACATTAACTCCAATCAATGTTTCTCCGCTTAATTCACTTGTTACAGTACCCTGCACGAGAAATTGAGAAGTGGTTGTTTGTCCCGATAACATCATAGTAAAATACAAACAACAGAAAAAAAGGAGTCCTATTTTCATTTTCATATTCTTTTTCATTTTAGTCTTCATCTCTAAATATCAATACGTTGTCAACCTGATGAATTACCGCCGATGAAGAGGTTGTTATTCGCGATCCTGAATAAGCATTCCCTGTTCCGGATCCATCTATCTCTTTGTACGTTAATGGATTTACGTTAAAAATGTAATCCCTCGTAATAATATTATAAAGACCATTATCTTTAATAACATGTGCGCTTCCACTGCTTTCCGTCTCCAAATTCAAATTACTGCCATCGCCGCTTATTCCGAGCTTGTAATATTTATTTTTATAAGTTCCAAAAAGTGAGGGCGTATCATCCAATTTTATTGTGGCTGTCTGAAAAGTTCCAGTAACGCTCTCACCACTTATGAGCAAAGCATTATCCTGAAAATGATATCTTAAAAACCGTTCCAATTGTTCCATCGCTGCATTCTGTTCTTCCAACGACTCCATATCATTAATACCAATAATACCTTCTCTGGATTCCCACGGATGGATAATACCCTGATTAATGGCCTGAATAACTGCCTCATTTGTAGGGACATATACGGTGTAGTTGTAAGTGTTAAAAAACTTAACATTATAATCGACACCGAAATAATTATTTTTCTTTACAAAAATGACATACTCTGAAGTAGAAGGAAATCCAGTTAACAGATTAAAAAACTCACTAAATTCAGGTGTTTGACTTAAAACACTGTAAACAGATCGTAAAGGAGCCTGAATGGGTTTGTCTATAAAAAAAGTTTTTCCGTTATCCTGTTCATACATTTCGGTGACGTTTACAACTTCATTACGCTCAATATCTCCACCTCCCTGCACTTTTAGTTGTAAACCACTTCCATTAATATGCACCAGAGTTCCTCCCTTACTCAAAAAATAACTCTTTCCGGATTCAACATCTCCCACGATTACATGGGAATCAAGCAGGTCCCAAAGCCGATTAAGAACCATATCACTATATTCAGATGTCGAAGAAGAGCCATTATACATAATAACCCCTATGGAATCGCCTATGACTCCTGCATCTTTATCGTAACTATAAACAGTCGCATTAACACTGGCGGTTTCAGAATCATACCAAAACTTCAATGCACCAGGCACATTCTTCGAAATACTAAAAGGATCTATATATTCCTTAAAATAATCATCGGTCGGAACAAAAAAGCTATATCGACTAACTAACGAATTTAAATAAAAGGTATAGTCCAGTTTATTTATAACCCAGTTAAATATTTTGGTATTTTCCCCAAATAAAACTGGTGCATAAACCGAGACGTAATCGTTAGGCGGATAAACCTTATTGGTTTCATAAACCAAACCATTAACACCGATAAAAGTATTTTCAATATCAGAGGTTGAAATAGGAATTGGATTATTTTGGCTATCACTCATTTTGTCAAAACGACTTGGGACTGATTCCAAAAAGGATCGGCGCATGTGTCTATCCAAAAATTTCATGACAATATGATCTGGAATATCATTCCATGTTCCAAAACGATTCTTCAATACCTGACCGCTACCCGAATTTAAATAATTAGTCATAGCCTCATCGTTTGGTGCAAGTATGGTCGCCATGTCGCGCTGAAGAGCCCCATTTGAATAACTATTCCAACCCGGGTCAAAGGGTAAAAGCAGATCGCTGCTGATACTTGTTAAATCAGGGTATTCAGTAGTTCCACCTACATTTGAAAAATACTTCTTAACGTATAACTTGTCATTAAAATCCGGATAAAGCAGTTTATAATCTTCGTCTATGGAAGAAACGTAATATGGTGCACTAAATCGTTCCAGTAAGCTGGAAAAAATTTGTGTTGACTCTCTTCCACGAATATAATCTGCTATATTAACCGGTGGAATCATCACTTCTTGTAAGACGTGTACATAACCATTTTTGCAAGTAATATCCTTTTCTACAACCTTAATATTAAATACATGTGCTTCACCGCTGACTCGTTCAACGCCAGTAATAAGCTTAAAATCTTCATTACTAATACCAGCATTGGCCAATGTATTATCAAGAAAATAAACAATAGGCTTTGAGGTATTATCTTTAAGCAAATGAATGCCAGACTCTCTGTATTCATCCCAATAAAAGTTTGTAGGCAACACACTACCACCTTCATAATATACACTATCAAAAGCTGAATTAGCAGTAGTTCGACGTAAACCAGACCCGATTTGCAGAGATCCATCGTTATAATTTGATAATGTCTCTATCAAATAAGCATTATCAATCATTCCGAAATTCAAAATCAGTTTTTTCTGTGCTGTTGTTAGATCATCATATTCATTTACACCCCACGAATTGTTTTGATAAAACCGATCAAAAGCATCGTCATCAGCAACAAATAATGTTTTACTACCAGTCTTAGCCAATACCGAAGTATAACCTATATCATTTATTAACTTTACATAATTTGTGAAGTCGCCTTGTTGATCTAAATAATCATAAATACTTTCACCCAACCACTCTGGCTCCTTTTCGTCATACATATAATCGTCTTTGCAGGAAACAAGCCAGAGAGTCCCAACAATTAACAGATAAATCCAAAGGGTGTATCTTACATTTTGTTTCCAAAATTTATTTCTCATTGTCCTCTTTGATTAAATAAAACATCAACTTTAAAAGAAAAACTTCTTAATAACCGAGTAGCACCACCCACTCTTAAAAAAAACGCCCAAACCGATTTACAAACCTTTCTTAATTTTTGAATTAACCACACTCCCGGGCCAAATCAACACGATATGCATAGGTTCAATAAACTAGCACGATTTTGAACTCCACAAATATAACCGGCCAACATTTCATTATTTTACAAATTTTCGATTTATGCTATAATAAATTTGATTTCAAACAATTGCCAATTAAGTTATAATAAGTTGTCAATCAAATAATTACATTATTTACATCTATAATAACAGTTTTAAAAAAAGATATAAAGCATAAAAAGATGTAATAAACTGAAATTTATTAATGAAGGGAAAAGAGTATTGGCTAAAGTCATTAGTGTATATAAAACACGTATCCAAAATAGAACTTTTAATAAAAAAATAACCTAGTAAAAACCGAGAAAAATAAAGTCTAATGGCGTAAACAAGTATTGTTCTGACAAGCATAAAGCCGTTATTAGAATCTTATTATTGTTACTAAACAACTTTATCAAAAGCATAGATAACCTTCATTGTGAATCTGAATAATCGATTCGCCAAATAAATTATTTTACAACCACTTGCATATTACCTGAACCATTCATTGTATAATAAAAACGTGTCGACCAACAGTAAGATTAAGGTTTGTATATACAATAAGATATAAACCCGGATCCAGATGGGATACATTTATAGATGTCAAGGCATTATTTAAATCATACCTCATCAAAAAATCTCCTGTCGAGCTATATATATTTGCAGTAACCGAAGCTTTAATACCGGAAGCATTCAACACATTTAAAACGTCTTTGGCTGGATTCGGAAATAAAGAAAAGTCAAGAGATGCAGGGTTAAGTATTCGTTGCTGATCAAAGCCAGAAGGAGTACCCCATTTCTGTATTAACCGTTCTTTTTCTTCTGCCGTAATAGGTATAATACTACCGTGTCGTGGCTGAAAGTCCATAGAAACATCCTGGTCACAAATCGAAAAATCCAGTAGATCTTCACTCTCTGTAAATTGGTATTGGCCAGCCATATAAACATCATACATTAAAATGTAAGTATCTGAATTAATTAAGCGAAACACTGAAGAACCTTCCACTGCCATATCAGTTTGCTGAAGATACTGGTCATACAATACATAACCCTCTGTTAAATTATCTGAAACAGCCTTTTTTATTCCATTTCCCGTACCTTCTGTTTTAAAGAAGAGATGAAATTTACCATCCTTTTCTATAATGTCCCCATCAATACATGAGCTATTGGACGGATGATAAAAAAGCTGAGCCGGGACTGATTCAAGATCAGTAAAATCACTATTGGCGTAAGCATAATAAATGATATCAGGGTTATCGCCATATTTCATAGACCAATAAATCATATATTTACCAACCTTACTGTCATAAATAGTCTGTGGCGCCCAAACTCTAAGCAAATCTTCTTGACCAGGAAATCGATTTTGGATGTTAACAACACTCGACTCCCAATTAATCAGATCCTTTGATTTTAAAAGCACCATGGCCCGATTAGAACTCCAGCCATTGGCTGAAACCATATCAGTTGCCGTCATATAAAACCAACCATCGTTACCTCTTAAAATATGAGGGTCTCTTACACCTCCCGTAGAACTTATTAATTGTGAGCTTATTACCGGATTATTACCATTAAGAGAAGTATAGCTATAACCATCGTCACTTAAAGCAAACCGAATAGCTTCCTGATCACCAACATTTCCGGTAAAATAGACAAATAAATAAGCCTCACAACCCTCATCTTCAGCAATATATATATCAAAAGTACGTATTTCTGAAACATTGCCTTTTGAGATGATGGCTGATAGAGTTACAAGCCGTTTTCCGGATCCGTTGGGGGATAATTTAACCAGATGTCCGCTAGAAGTCAAAAAAGACTCTAAATCAGAACTCCATGTTATGGTTGATCCTTCATTTCCAATTTGGGGTAACACCAGATCATTACGCAAATTATTAATATTTCCTTCGATTTTCAAGTCAGCCGCATCGTGCTCAACAGACGTCTCGTTACTAAGCAAGGCAATGACAGTCGCTCCATACGATTTTGAATAAGAAATGTCGCCCTGCGAAAATACGGCCGTTAAAACTACGGTAGTATTATCTTCTCCGATGGCGGGCCTTACCACACTACCATCATCTGAAATGATTGATGGGTCAGACGATTCCCATGTTATTGAAATAGCGTTCCCACTGTGCAAAGGCAAATTTAAATCCGAAATCACATAATCCAGCCCATCCATAATTAGGTTTGCAGATGCAGCTTTAAGACTCAGCTCTATTTGTGCGTTATTTAACGCTACTGTATTTGACGCCAGCAAGGATATTTCTTCATCTGATAAGGCATCGGTATAAATTTTGAAATCAAAAAGGCTAGCATTTTTTAAATATACATCTGAGCTATATAGTGAACGACCTAAATAATTATACAATGTAGTCCCCAAATCTTTTGGCTTAATGGTAACCTCTTCACTAAGAATGAATTCACCGTCGATATACAAACTACCAGTATTACCATCCTGATTATATACAATGTGCTTCCACTTCCCGCTAGGGAAAATATCTCCAATATTTACAACCTGCTCTCCGGCCCAATGTGTTAAGGAGATAGCATATTTTTGACTATTAGCACTAAAAAAAAAGCCGCCATTCTTATAATATGCCATGTTGTTTGAATTCCCAAATGCCCAGACAAAATTACCAGCCGCGCTCAAGGTACTGGATTCATCCACATAAAGATATACAGCAATTGCGTAGTTATCTAAAGACGCAATTAAGGAACCGGTTTCTTCGCCCATATCCAGATAGCCATTGGCATCTCCTAGTTTTAGAATATTGAATTCACCTAATTGACAGACAGATGCTCCGTTTTTAAGGCTTGCATTGTATCCATTATTCGCATCATCAATCACCATAGTGCCATCAGAAGAAATATTTGAAAATGAATAATACAACTCAGGCGAATGACTTTGACCAAAAACACATACGGGAAAGACACATAAAATAGCTAAAACAAAAGCAATTCTATTATTGAACTTCAATATATTCATTTCATTCATTTTTGTTAACTCAATATCCTGTTAAGGGCTTACTTATAAAAATTAATGTGTTTTATTTTTTCACAAATTTACCAACCCCATAAGGCGATTTTATAAAATAGATCCCCGCTGGTAAAAAAGACACGCTTAGACTGTTCTGCACATTTGAAACATCTACCTGATTTCCTGACAGATCATACAACTCAACATGCGTAGGACTTTTAAAATTGAAATAAATATTGTCTGAAACCGGGTTGGGATAAAAAGGCAGATTATTAGTATCACGAGTATCAATATCAGATAATGGCTGTTGTTCTCCAACATCCATTATTAACCATCCTACATGATCCTTTTCCACAACAGCCAAAGAACCAGACATTTCTCTTTGTTTAAACAAACTTATCTCACTTTCATCCGAATAATAATATCGCATGGTAGATGCAAAGTCGTTTGATTCTGTAAGCAATCCTGCAAAAACCGCAGGCTCTATATAACTATTATCAATGGGCACAATAATTTTGTCAGCGGCTATATCTTCGCCATCTTCAGTTCGTCCCACGGTAACTCTAAAACTTCCAATTATTCCCTGCCCACACTCAATAGCCAAAAAATTAATCTTTTCAGCTAACGTAGGTGAGGTAACAGCTTCTTCTGATTTCAACCGAACTTCAAATCCAGTTTTAGAAACATTTCGCAATGCAACTGTTGTTGCAAAAGACGTGCTATTAGAAACCTGAGTGCATAAAACCACTGGCACTGTTTCAAAAGATTCTTCAAAAGTAACCTCTTGCCAATTTTTATCCATCCCCGAAACGACGCCTGCGATTCCTTTCAACCCGCTAAAATTATAGACTCCTTCAGGCATAGCAAGCACAGACAGATTCTCTGATTTCGAAAAAACCGGTGTATTTAAATAATTCCAGGGATCGAATTGAAACAAAAATGAAGTCGTTGATACAGAATTAACCCGTGTCGTAATAGGCATCACATTGTTGAAGGATGGGATACCAGAAATAATGATTGGAGCCGTTTCATACTTCTCAGCAAAAATTGATTGCACCCAATCTGTTGTTCCAACAGAAAATGTTGCTGCCTGAATACTATTTTCACCACTTGTCTGATAGTAAGACACTTCATTTGATACAATATTGGTTCCTTCCACAGTTTTAACTTTTAACCTGTAACTCACCGATCCCCTAATGTCCGAATCCAATGGATCCACAAACGACAGTACAGAAATATCGTCAACATTATATATTTCTTCATATGCACCGCTGTTAACTTTCTTTTCCAAAATAAAACCTTTTGCTAAATCACCATTAGTGTTATTCCAACTTAATCTAATTGTATTAGAAAGAGTTAGATGTCGTAATGAAAGTGACGGTTGCAAATAATTCCACTCAGGAATAACATCGTTATTACTGTTATAAGCGATTCGTGAATTATTATTAGCATAATATTCGCCTGCAAGCGTTAGTTCACCGTTAAGAACCATAGCTCTGGCATCCTCAACCCAATTATAAATAGAATAACGCTCAACAAAACTAGCTGTATCCAGAACTTCCAAAATAGCTTTTAAATCATTCAACTGCTTTTGAGCATTCGCGTCAGTATATTCAGATGGATCATCAGGCCAAGATGACTCTGTTGTCCAGTTGGCACCGTTATTCCACTCGGTAATCCATATGGGTCGACCAGTACGATTATGTATGTATTTCAAATCATTATACCACTGCTGTGCACTCTTCCCTCCCCAATAGGCATGAATAGCTACAAAATCAACCCGATAGTTTAGCTCATCACATTTGTCAATGAAATTGAATAGGGACCAGCTATTAAATGGATCTGAAGTGGCTGGTGCTCCCAAGCGTAATCCCGAAGCCATAAATTGGGGCCACATTGCCAACGCATCATCAAAATCAATATTTGACTGGTCAGGACGATCCGGCTCGTTAAAACCCAGAAGATGAGTAACATTAGTTTTACTATTAATATCCGACCAACTAGGCCATCCTGAATTTTGTTTTATTACAGCATACTCAACATCAAAAGATGTGGAACCTCCAGCACTCCAATCATAATACCAAGTAGAATTAGTCATCTCATACTCATCCTGATTCCAACCTGCCCAACCCTTTTTTGTAACCCATTGGTATTTAAATACACGGATAAAGGAGACATTGGCGTTCAAAAATTCTGGCATTACTTCAATGTCCAAATCTGTCGTATCAGCAATAAAAACACGACTGTATCCACTCCCATCAGACTCCGTTGCCAAAGTAACCATATACCCTCTTTTAAGTTTAAAGGATTTAATGGCATTATCAAATTCTCCCAAATTATTATAATAAGTATGAACACCATATTTGGCAATTTTTCCACCATAATTTTCGTCTGTAAAAACTGATAATGGCTTATATGTATCAGCGTGCGGCATCAATACGGTACCTTGCGCATAAATAGCAATACGTCCATTGGTACCAGTAACAAAAGCGGCCCCATTAACACTAATACGATCAAGAAAATGTTCAACTACGAACGAAGGTTTCAAATTGTCAAAAAAAACCCACGCATCTTCATGATTCAAAGCAATTGTAACACCTGCGGATAACGGATTATCTGATGAAGTGATATGCAATTCACACGCTTCTTCCAAAACACGACTTTCGGTAAGTGTTGCTGTAGTTTCAATTTTAGCGGCCAGGACGCTTCCATTAAACATAAACCAAATCATCACAACCATCATCAACCTCACATAAGAAGCAAACTTTAGTCCAGACCTGCTGAAACATATTTCATTTAAAATTTGGCTATTTTGATAATTTTGTGACTTTTCCATAATTAATTATTTTCACTAAAATCCATATTAATGTTTTTGGTAAATAGTTTCACAAAATTAACACTTACGTCCCCCACTTTATATTTCAAAAATGAAATTTGCTATAACTAATTCGTATTGTGAAAACTTTTCATCCACAAAAAAAATCAAGGTTCACCATCGCGTAAATTCATCATATCTAAAAATTTAAACTCATAGATTTTGAAGCAAGTAGAGAACCTTCCTATACTTTGCATACATCATAACAAATGGAATAAAATTATTCGAATGCTATTATAATAGATGGAAACACTCTAACAGGTCTTTAAATAGAAAAAGCAAAAATCTCACCGACACTTTATAGTGTCTATAATAAACAGTTAGTAGGCTTTGCGAACAGCTAAAACCGACATTATTAATCCCATGAAATTTCGATTAATATTAAATTTTGTTCTAAATAAAATCAAATTCGTGATAATGTCTAAGCGCCAAATGTGCGTTATTTGGTTGACATTAAAAAATTGAAATTGTAAATCAAAAAGCAAAACAATAAACATTGTTCAAATCGACAATTATTTCTAACGAGTGCCTGTCCGTAAAGTCCTGAGGTTAAGCTACACAGAATAATTCAAAGCTTGCGCAACTCAATAAATGAGAGTATACAATTGTAAACCATTATTTTGCGAGCAAGAGTAACGAAAAAAAAGGCATTTTTTATTGACACTAACTACAATTTATAAATAAAATGCACCCACAAACAAAAAAATACGCACATCCAACAATAGTAATAGTAATTGCAATTTTAACATTAGCAAACACATTTACAATTAACTCACAAAACGTCAAGCCTTACAATTCCTTTCGTCCCGGAGAAGTCTGGCTTGACACCGACAGTACGCACATAAACGCCCATGGAGGCGGTATTTTATATAATAAAGGCGTTTATTATTGGTTTGGAGAATTCAAAACCACAGGTGCAAAAGGAAACACAGCACAAATAGGCGTAAGCTGCTATTCATCGACAGATTTATATAATTGGAAAAATGAAGGTATCGTCCTAAAAGTGTCTGACGAAAATGGCTCAGAAATTGAGAAAGGATGCGTTATTGAACGTCCAAAAGTCATATACAACAAAAAGACAAAAAAATACGTGATGTGGTTTCACCTTGAATTAAAAGGGAAAGGCTATAAGGCTGCCAAAACAGCACTGGCTGTAAGCAATCATGTTGTAGGACCTTATCACTTTGTAAAATCTGTCCGCCCAAACCAAAAACAATGGCCGCTAAATTATCCAGACACATTACAAACAAAGAAGTATCCCAAAGATTTAGAATGGTGGTCCCCGGCCTGGTATACCGCAATTGATGAAGGACTACTTCTAAAACTCGATTTCGAAAAAGGACAAATGTCGCGCGATATGACTCTCTTTGTAGATGACGATGGTAAAGCATATCACATTCACGCCGCAGAAGAAAATCTAACGCTTCAAATTTCTGAACTTACGAATGATTATCAAAATTTCACCGGAAAATACATCCGTCTTTTCCCAGCTGGGCACAACGAAGCCCCTGCCATATTCAAAAGAAATGGCATCTACTATTTGATGGCTTCAGGCTGTACCGGGTGGGCACCAAACGCAGCCCGAATGTTTAAAGCAAAATCAATCTGGGGACCATGGAAAAAATTGGGCAACCCTTGCATCGGTCCTGAGGCCGACTTAACATTCAAATCTCAAAGCACATACATATTACCGGTAAATGGTAAAAAAGACAGCTTTATTTACATGGGCGACCGCTGGCAACCCAAAAACCCAATTGATGGCAGGTACATTTGGCTCCCAATTCAATTTAAAAATGATCAACCAATCATCAAATGGGAGGATGAATGGATGCTATCAACTACACATTCAAAATAAGGCATACTTCTATAGAAAACCATTATTTCGGCAAAAAAGGGATCAATAACTATCTTTGCTCAGATTTATGTGTATTTTTAAAAAAATGAGCGTTAAAAATTCAACAATAATCATATAAAAATAAAACTATGAAGGTCGGAATTACACTCATCATGTTAATAGTTTGGACTCAACTCATTTTTGGGCAAAAAGAATTTGTAGTGGAGATCCGAAAAACGGGAGCAACCATACAGCCAGAAATGTATGGAATTTTTTTTGAAGATATAAATTTTGGTGCCGATGGGGGGCTATATGCGGAACTGATCAAAAACCGTTCTTTTGAATTTTACCATCCATTTATCGGCTGGACGCCATTTGGAGATGTCAAAATACTAAATGAAAACCCTTGCTTCGATAGAAATCCCAATTACGTTCGTTTTCACGAACAAGGCTGGCGTTCGGGAACAGGATTGGAAAATGAAGGATTTGTAGGCATTGGATACAAAAAAAATAACACCTATAATTTCTCATTCTTCGCACGAGTACCCGATAAAAAAGAAAAAAAATTCAGAATTGAACTAATCGATTCCAATGCAAACATTATAGGTAAAGCTTACATTCAGGTTAAAGGCGCTAATTGGGAAAAATATTCATGCACCATAAAGGCTTCAGCCACCGAATCAAAAGGAAAGATCAGACTGGTACTCGAAACACCTGGAATAGCCGATTTAGACCATATATCATTATTCCCATCTGAGACATGGAAAAACCGTCCCAATGGACTCAGAAAAGACCTGGTTGAAGCATTATACGACCTTAATCCTGGAGTCTTTCGTTTTCCCGGTGGCTGCATAATTGAAGGCAACACACTAGAGACAAGATACCAATGGAAAAACACCCTCGGTCCGGTAGAAAATAGACCAACCAACGAAAGCCGCTGGAACTACACCTTCAAACACCGTTTCTTCCCAGATTATTACCAAAGCTATGGACTTGGATTCTACGAATATTTTCTACTGTGTGAAGACCTTGGAGCAGAACCTCTCCCAGTTGTTAACTGTGGTTTAGCTTGTCAGTACGAAAGCAAAGAATGCGTGCCACTCGAAAACTTAACACCTTATATACAGGATGCGCTTGATTTGATTGAGTTTGCCAATGGTTCACCATCCAGCCAATGGGGTAAAGTGCGCGCCGAGATGGGCCATCCGCAGCCCTTCAATCTTAAAAAAATAGCCATAGGAAATGAACAATGGGGTGAAATATATGTAGAAAGACTGGTCAAATTTATCGATGCCATTCGCAAGACTTACCCAAAAATAGAAATTGTAGGAGGTTCAGGACCCGTACCCGATGGCGACAAATTTGACTATTTGTGGCCAAAAATGACGGAACTAAAAGTTGATTTAGTGGACGAACATTACTATAGAAGCCCCGAATGGTTCCTGAAAAATGCAGACAGATATGACAACTACAATCGCAAAGGACCCAAAGTTTTTGCCGGAGAATATGCTGCGCATGACAGAAATCGCAATAACAACCTGCGCTCTGCCTTGGCTGAAGCTGCTTTCATGACAGGACTTGAACGCAATGCGGATATTGTTCAGTTAGCAACTTACGCACCATTGTTGGCACATAAAGATGCCTGGCAATGGAAACCAGATATGATTTGGTTTGACAATCTGTCGGTGGTTCGCACCCCAAACTATTATGTACAGATGATGTATGCCAATAATTCAGGAACCAATGTGCTGCCAATAACTCTTAATGCGAAACCAATTTGTGGTCAGGACAGCCTCTATGCCAGCGCCGCAATCGATACTAAAACTTCTGAAATAATCCTGAAAATAGTAAATGCCTCTGACGTCATTCAAAACATTAATATAAAATTGGAAGGTTTGAAAAAAGGGATTAAAAATAACGAAATTAAACTAACGACCTTGCACACCAACAATCCCGACGAAATAAACACTTTTGAAGCCCCCTTGACCATTGTTCCGGCCCACACTTCCATACAGGCAACTGGCAACAAATTTCAATTAACGATGCCGGGAAATGCGTTCTATGTATTCAGACTAAAAATTAACCTATAAAACAAATACTATGACAATCAACTTAAAAAAGAAGTTATTAACCCCAGTATTTTTTCTGCTGCTACTAACCATCGCAGGATGTACAGGAACGAACCAAAAATACGAAGGATACCTGTTTACCTATTTTACCGGTAATGGACCTGGTGAGGAAGCAATACGCTTCGCCATCAGCTCCGATGGCTATAATTATAAAGCCCTAAACAACAACCAGCCGGTTTTGGATTCAAAAAAAATCAGTACCTCAGGCGGTGTTCGCGATCCACATATACTCCGCAGTGCAGATGGTAAACACTTCTATATGGTGGCAACCGACCTCTATGTACCCGAACAGGGATGGAATAATTTTGCGATGATTCTGATGAAGTCTGACGATCTCATACAATGGGAATCTTCAGTAGTAAATATACCCGAAACATTTCCTGAAAAATTTGGCGATGTGCACCGTGTATGGGCGCCTCAGACCATCTATGATGAGAAAACAGGTAAATACATGATTTATTTCTCTATGAAACAAGGCAACCAGGCCGACATTATTTACTATGCCTATGCCAATAGCGACTTCACAGCTCTCGAATCAGCTCCTCAACAACTTTATTATCCACCCGTCGAAAGCAATACCAAGGCCTGTATTGATGGCGACATAATACCCTTTAACAACAAATATTACCTCTTTCATAAAGCTGAAGATGGTAATCCCGGAATTAAACTGGCTATTTCCGATCAATTAACTGAAGGCTACAAACTGGTAAGCGATGAACGTGTAGACTGTGAAAAATACGGCGTTGAAGGTAGCGGTATCTTTAAACTCAATAATACAGAAGAATACATCCTGATGTACGATGTATACACCAATGGACGGTATCAATTTACCAAAAGTTCCGACCTGCAACATTTCGCTGTGATTGATGAAGAGATTTCCATGAACTTCCACCCTCGCCATGGCACGGTTATGCCAGTTACAGCTAGGGAACTAAAGCGACTCATTCAGGAATGGGGTAAAATTGACGGCTCATTAATTGAAACGAAGTCATCAGAACTAAAAACATTGAATGTTGACTTCAATGAAACAGCCAAAACAATTCACCTACCGGTTAAAAGCCATGCAGACATTGCCAATCTGGATCCACAATTTCAAGGTTGGCCGGGCATCACAATAACACCCTCCGGTCCGCAAAATTTTTCCAATGGTCCTGTAAACTACACCTTCACGATCGAAGGAAAAGAACCCACAATTTTTCAGGTATCTGCCTCAGCAGATCACAACCCGGTATTGGAAGGTTACTATGCTGATCCGGAAATTCTTTATGCCAAAAAAACCAACAAATTTTACATCTATCCAACCACCGATGGATTCACCGGCTGGTCGGGATATTACTTCAAGGTGTTTTCATCTGACAACCTGGTTGACTGGACCGATGAAGGCACCATTCTGGATCTGAAAAAAGACGTAAGTTGGGCCAACAGAAACGCATGGGCACCATGCATAGTGGAAAAAAAGATCAATGGAGAATATAAATATTTCTACTATTTCACAGCTGCTCAAAAAATTGGTGTTGCAGTGGCAGATAATCCCACAGGTCCATTTACCGACAGCGGTGAGCCTCTCATAAACTTCAAAGCTTTAGGTGTAAACCGAGGACAGGAGATAGACCCGGATGTTTTTACAGATCCCAAAACCAACAAGAGCTATCTGTATTGGGGTAATGGATACATGGCTGCGGCAGAACTAAATGATGATATGATTTCGATCAATCAAAAAAGCATAAAATTGATGAACATTGACAATACCTACCGTGAAGGCACTTATGTCATAGTCCGCAACGACACATACTATTTTATGTGGTCAGAAGACGACACCCGAAGTCCCAATTACAAAGTAAGATATGCAACATCCGAGTCCCCAATGGGCCCATTAAACATCCCCGATAATAACATTGTTATTCAGCGCGATTCTGTTAGCAACATATTTGCTACAGGCCATAACTCAGTCATCCAAATCCCAGGTAAAGATGAATGGTATTTGGTATACCACCGCTTTAATTATCCCAATGGTTTAAAAATGGGCAGAGCGGGCGGTTATCACCGCGAAGTATGTATCGACAAACTCGAATTTGATGAGCAAGGCAATATCATTCCGGTAAAGCCAACTTTTAAAGGCGTTGAACCGGTAAACATCGCAAAACAGAATTAATAATCACCTCATTTTTAACACAGTAAAAAGGCTTTTTCATCCGACGACTCAAACGCAACACAATTGAGTCGCCGGATGAATTATGTTAGAGAGAACAGTTTCGCAAAAAACTCAATACCGGTTAATCCTTTTCGGTAACCATTTTATTTAATTGCCACAGACATGAAAAAAAAGTTATTTATCGCATTCATAATACTATTGCTAATCAACAGTTCCTGTAAACCTGGCAAAAGCAGTGATAAAAACAAGAGCAACCCGACTTTTGAACTTGTTACACCAGATTACCAAACAAGCCCACTCACCGGCATGACAAGGAAACATTGGAAAGACGCGGCGCGCTACATCTTAAACGGCGCATTCAGTTATGTCAATGATCTGGATGATCCAATGAAATTTCCCAAACAGCCAGGCAAAAGTTACCCGCTAAAGGAAGCACAAATCCCAACAGAAAAGCTAGAGGGTCTGTGTCGCACGCTATTCATAGCATCGCCGTTGCTACGCGAAGACTCAGCATTAGTATTAAATAATATCAAAGTAGCAGATTATTATCGTCATCAGCTCCTAAACCTCATCGATTCAACCAAAGAGTCCTATATCGCGCCCCGAAAAAAAGGTCAAGGTCCAAACCAAAACCTTGTGGAATTCGGAGCTTTGTCCATCTCTTTGTTTATGGCACCTCAGGTTATATGGGAACCGCTACCGCAAGACAAAAAAGATGCCATTGCGCACCTCATGCTGAGCTACGGTGACGGCCCGACCGTGGCCTCGAACTGGAAATTCTTTAACATATTTGTATTAAGCTTTTTTAAAGATCAGGGTTACAGTGTCAATGAAAACTTGCTGGAAGAATATCTGTCAAAAACGCTGGACGACTATCGCGGAGAAGGCTGGTACAATGATCATCCGGCTTACGACTATTACAGCATGTGGGCATATCAATTATATGGCGTGGTATGGAATGAATTTTTTGGCAAAAAATATTACCCCGATTATGCCGAAAAATTTAAGAGCAACTTTATTGACATGGCTGATAATTACCCCTTCCTTTTTGATAAAGATGGCAAAATGATTATGTGGGGACGAAGCATATCCTATCGAATGGCATCAATCGCTCCCTTTCCATTTGTTGGCCTGATCGACAGCAAAAAATTTAATTTGGGATGGATCAGACACAATGCGTCGGCAACAATTCTACAATTTGTTCAACATCCCGGATTTCTTAAAGACAGTGTGCCAACTCTTGGCTTTTACGGTCCGTTTGAGCCTGCTGTTCAAAATTACAGTTGTCGTGGTAGTGTTTATTGGATGGGTAAGGCATTTCTTGGTTTAATGCTTCCAGAAGATAATCCATTCTGGACCGAAATTGAAAATCAGGGACCATGGACCAACGAGTACAAAAATGACAAAGTATATAATCGTTTTTCCTCTGCGACCAATACACTTATTACCAATTACCCCAATATCGGAGCCTCTGAAGTCAGGGCATGGTGCCACGAAAAAGTCGCCGACGATTGGCAAAAATTCCGCTCAACAGAAAACTACAACCGCCTTTCATATAACAGTAAATTTTTATGGCAAGCCGACAGTCCTGATGGAGCGGTAGCCATGAACTATGTTTTTCTTAACAAAAAAGAACAATGGGAAGCACTGAGACTCTATACCTTCAAAAAATTTGAAGATGGATTTTACTACCGGGATGCTGTTTTAGAAACTAACGAAAATGTAAAAATACAGCTGAGCGAATGTCCCATACCCAATGGCATTTTAAGAATCGATAGATACCTCGGCTCAGACACCATACTCATGCGATTAGGGCATTATGCATTGCCCGAAAAGGATCAACCGATTAAGACCATTTCTCGCAATATCGGTGGCCACAAAGCCATCATTATCGACAATGGAGAATACCAATTAGCCATGGTTACATTAATGGGCTGGGACAAACTTGAAACGGTGCAGATTGATGGTCTAAATCCAGAATCCAAAAGCAGTGTAGTTATTAACTCCACAGCAAAACATATACCCAATAAAAACAAAACGTATGCCTGCTTGATGTTATGGAAAAAGTCCAACGAAGATTGGACCGAAAAAGAACTGATGCCTGTCAGCGATATCATTTCTTCTTCAGATGGAACTAAAATGAATGTAATCTTCACTGATGCGACAGAAAAAAACGTAACGTTTTAATAAGCAACATAAACGGGTTGTCTCAAATGAGGCAACCCGTTCATATTAATAAAAAATCAATTTTTGAATATAGAACATTAATCTCTTCAAATCTTATAACGATAGGATGACTACTGAAGATTTCCTGATAATTAATGACGGATTAAAAAATTCATTAGCTTAGAAAAATAACGGAGTGACAGAATGCGTAAACAAGCCCGCAAAAGGGCACAACTCGTTAACTACAACTACTGAATAACTATAACGCATTAATTGACAATCGATGATAGAATTAGAACAATTTCCAAAATATTTAGCAATGATTAACCGAAACGATTGGGAGAAGCTCTTTGCACTATTACCAGAAATTGAGGATACAAAAGAAATCGACGAAAAAAATGCTGGTAAAAAACACGATGACAGCATTCAAACTGTTCAACATAGCAGTGCCACACAAATAGTGAATAAAACATTCAAAGTCATAAGTGAACTTAGTTTAACCCCTATTTTTTATTGGACAACATGGCAGGAAGAAAAATCCATTCTTAGTGGTAAAATTTAGATTACTCAACATTCGACACAATAACATTATGTAAACTTTTAACGACTATTTTTCGTGCAGACAGATTTAATGACGCATTTCTAATTTTCTGCTTAGCAAAGGCGTAATTGCAAAAATTATAAAAGGCTTAAAACACAACATTGAGAGCCCCATTCAAAACATTGTCTATTCAATAAAATCAGTCCTATTTGGCTTTATACTTCCCATCACGGTAGATGTATGTAATAACTTTGTAACCCAATACTTTAAAACATACTTATCATCGAAACTTTTATCAAAGCCCGCCTGAAGTAAATTTAAGTTGAGCATGATTTCATTTATATAAAAAACACGACTTTTTTCATCGCAAACTGCATTAAATAATGTCTAATCAGAAACTCAGTATGAGCCAAAAAGTTCAAACACAAGGCTTGCACAGTCATAAAAATCAAGGAGTTTACTTTTCGTAAATGACTGTTTTTACGAAAAGCGTAACGCAGTAGTTGACTTTACAGACAAACACTAATTAGAGTCTGTCCATAAACTAAGTGTTTGAAATATAAAGTTCAAATTCAAGGCCTGTGAAGTCATTAAAATCAAGGAGTTTACTTTTCGTAAATGACTGTTTTTATGACAAGCATAACGCAGAAGTTGACTTTATAGACAAACACTAATTAGGGGTAAATTCCTGATTAAGAAAAATTTTATAAGGATGTAATATTTTGTTATTGAATGATTTGCTTATCGTATTGCGTACTTTAATGACTTCATATATTGACTTTTAAAAGAAAAATTTTGAAATTACATAATGCAAATTAAAACCACGATATGCATTATTCTAACCTTATTCCCAAAACCTCTAAAAAGTTAAAGCTACTTTTTCAACGCATCGAAGAATATGATATTCCATCTTCCCGGTTAGACGAAAGTTTAAATAGGACGAAATGGAATATTCGTGATTTTGGTAACAAAAGCAGGTGCGAAGATGGGATTGTGTTTATTGCACAGATATTACATCAATTCGATTTGAGAACCAATACAGAGGAGAGGGAAGACTTCAGTGACTTTAAACAGATATTAAAACATACAGGTACTAATTGGGAATATGTTTTAAGCGATTGGCAAAATGATAGGGGAGTAAACTATGAACGCTCTCTGTTTTTGCTCCATCAAAGAATGGTTTATTTTACAGGATTACCTGCCGATCATGGCGGTGTGATAGATTTTGCCAGGGACGCATTATTGGAAAAATTGTTCCCTGATGTTAGCGCATCAAAGCGAATCTATGGGCTCAGCGATCACTTTCCAATCTGGAATCAGATCGATACCAATAATGAAATGCAAAGATTAGATAATATTATCACTTCTCCATAAATATCATGGGCCGATTTGTGCCCTCCAGCTATCTATTGTTTAATAGTTCCGAAATCTGAAACGATGGCAAAAACCAGACGAAAAAGAAAACATAAAGTTGCTGTTAAAGCAAATAAGGGTTATCCGGTAAAAGACCTAAAATGTAAGACCACGGAATTGGTTAAAGCTTTTAACGTAGAAGAAGCGTATAACCTTATACCTCGTAAAGAGCTTGATATTCTATTTAAGATAAGGACGAAACCATTGACGGTAATGCCTGCTGAAGGCGAACGTCTTCCGGCTAGATTTCTAAAGTGTTTAAGAACCTATACGTGTCAACAATTAAAAAAGACAATGTTAAGCAGTTATGGAAACGGACCTGATGTTTCCCTTTATGATTATTATTTGGTGGGTGAACCATTGCGCTTTTTAATACGCAATTTGGATGATAATTGTAAAAACAGAGATGAGATAATAAATGGTTTTAAACCCTTTATGGAATATGCCGATCGGGAGCCTGTTGATATAGCACAGCAACTGGCCAGAATATCTTCCAATGTTTTCAGCTGTTCCAATTTGGGATTTACCATATTCAAATTTGATTTCGTAATGGTTCCCGGGTTTCCTCCTACCCTCTTTAATTGTTATTATGTAAATGTTCTTAGGCCCGAGGTTTTAAAAGTAAGCTTAGATAATAAAAAACGACCGGCTTATAGAGTGGGGTTTCCTGTTAATGGGGAGATCTTTTGGTCTTATACTCATCCCGTAAATATTGGAATAGCAAGTTCTTTTAATGATTTAAAAATAGATATATATATTCAGGAACATGCGCTAAACCGTCTTAAGGAAAGGTTGGATTGTATTGGATGGGGTATTATTCATCTTAGTTTAATCAATAATTTAATGGATGTTTCAACGGTTACAAATAAAAGAGGGCAGAATTTGATAGAATTTCGCGTGGAAAAAAAGAAGTTAGGCTATTTGGCCTATGAATATACCGAGGGTATTATAGTAATCACAACGTTTTTGTTGTTAACCAATAATGGAACTCCTGAGGGGGACCAACTATACGATCAATTAGGGATTCAAAAAACAGATAAAAAGTACCTGGGCATAGACAAGTTAAGCACCTTTGTCTATTCCGATCTAAAAGAGGATAAGCAATTGGTCAATTTATTTTCTCAGACTGGGTGTTCCAGTCTGTTTGAACTGCCATTAAACATTATGAAGCAGAATGTAGAAACAGAAGACATCGCTCATACGATTATGGACTATCTGGAAATTAATGGTGATGAGATGAAAACAGAGGAAGCAAACGAAATGATGATTCCAGAATTACAATATCATAAAAATCAAAGGACTGGCGAATGTAGTATACGCAGAGGCAAAGCTATTGCCGCAAATTTATAGCAGAATTGCTTTGATTCTGCTTTAAGACGAAGTCAGTTTACTTTTCGTAAATGACTATTTTATGGCAAGCGTAACGCAGAAGTTGGGCTTTATAAACATAGACAAACACTTTTAAATGCCTGTCCATGAAATCGGAAGTTTGACTATAAAGTTCAAATTCAAGGCTTGCGATGTCATAAAAATAAAGGAGTTTACTTTTCGTAAATGACTGTTTTTATGGCAAGCGTAACGCAGAAGTTGGGCTTTATATCAAATTTTATTTAATCGAATAATGAACTCTCCAATAGCGTATACACCCTCCGTTCCCTTATAATGTCCGTATTGCGAACCGCTCCGATTAAAAGAGGCGTCTTATTGTTATGAAGTCCTGAGTTTGCAAGAACTTTTGTGTTATTGTAATTGGCATAGCAATACAGACAATTATGTTTACACGTATTATATTCGCCAATATCAATGCTTTCAATGCAATGGCAGAAGCCTCTTTGGTTTCTGTCCTTTTTAGCTTTTACTTTTTTTCCCGTTATTTTCTCAATGAGCACATCGTCAATGCATTTGCCATTCTTTATCCCTGTGGATGAAACATCACGCGACTCAGCACAGGATTCAATGACCAGATCATAGGCGTCGGCTATCTGTTTTAATAGGGTATATAACTCTATCACCTCCGCCGATGTTGGCTGTCGCACAGAGACTTTTTTTAATCTGGGCACACATTTTTTATAAAAATCAACAAAGCTGACGATGCATTTATCGGTATATGGGCTTAGTTGTTTGGCCAATGCTTCGAAAGAAGCTGTATGGTATTTAATGGAATAGGTTTCACTAAGCAGTATGGGATCATATCGCCAGATGACTCTTTCTCTGCCAATTTTATCTGATAACCGGATAAAGTTGTGGATCACCTCATTCTCTCCGGGAACATTGGGTTCTATCGAAGCATCGTATGGGGTAATTGTAAATTGAACGTAATAGGGGATGGGTGAAACAGCGTCCAGATTTTCCATAAAAAAGGCGGATGGATTCTTTGTCCAAAAAACGATGCAATCGATCACCTCCGGATTTAATCTTATTTTGCTGATGGCATTTCTATTGATGGGGTTACGAACATACACATAGCCTTCTTTTAATCTGTTGTAAAACCATTGGGAATAAAAAGCCGGAATATCGGTTCGTCTGCTTACACTTAGAATCATAATTTATTGTGTTTTTCACCGGAGTGTTCCAAAATGAAGCATTCATGCTATGGTAACTGAACTTTTATCGATTGCGATAACAAATAATATAGTAATCCATCATAAGCTTGTTTGTTTGTCGAAACAGGCAAAAATGTTCCTTTCAGGCTTACGGAGATTGAAAAATATGTAAACGACCATTGGGAAACAAATTTAAAGGAATCATTCTAACAATGACGTCTGTCTATTATTTTAACAAAAGCAGCGTTGGTATTTTTATCAATCCAATAAAACCTGCATAATGGGTTTTAACATCGTTTTTTCCACCTCATTATTATTTCTATTCAGAATATTAGCTCTTCCATTTATTTTTTTGATAATTATTAATTTTCAGTAAATTAGACGATTAGTTTTATTAAAATCATCGTAAGGCCGTTTCAATTTTGGACATTTACAGCAATTGGATTGTAAAACTAATGGCGGCACATATAAAAATAATGATACGTTTAGGCAATGAATTACAATTCGGTTATGATTTTTGTTGCAACTTTTAAATGTCACCCATAGTAATGAAACGAGCCATGGCAATTATATCGCACACAAGAAGATGATTAATTCCGGCGAGTTCCATATGGCAACTGAAAAACAAATTATAAACATATGAAACAAATTAGTGACAATGTTTAGTTTCAATGCGGCTGTCAGATGTCCGCGGCGGCTGTCGACTTTCATTTGGCCGGAAATATCATTAACGGATTTCACTTTTTATATCAGTAAACCAATAATTTGAAATATAAAAGCAGCACCCCCCGAAGGAATCTGAATTAAGCATTTTAAAAAGAAATTAGATTGAAATATAAACCAAGCCCTACTGACATGGATACTAAACCCTTTTATCAATTTGACATCGGCGATTTGGACCTGAATAATGAAAAAATCACAGCCATTTATTGTGCTACTGAAGATTACTTACTGTATGAGGTTAAAAAAAACGGTGTCGTTAACAGGATCGTCCGGAACTCCATTGATGACAATGTTAAAAATATTTCAAAACTAAATCCTTTAATCATTAGGTTTGAGGATTACATGTCATCCAAACGTAAGCGACGCAAGTATGCACAAAAACTAGCCACAGCAATAGCCAATTGTCTGGATAATAACGTTAAGCAGGCTGAGTTACTCCTTAATTCAGTTATTGTTACCCTTGAAAATGAAAAGATCACGAAAAATAAAATTGTTTATCTGTTGAGCTGTGTCGCCATCGTCATGATGAATATTGTGATATGTTGCACAATTCATAGTCTTGATCTTTTAAATAATAAACTGGCAAGTTTATTCCTGCTTGCGACATTTGGGAGCTTTGGCGGATTAATTTCGGTATCATTAAAGATCAACAAACTCGATTTCGAATTATTCTACAACCAGTACCTTCAGATATGGATTGCCATCTCCCGCATTTCCATAGCCATGATCTCCAGTCTGATAGTTTATGTACTTATTAAATCCAACCTGGTATTCGGATTTATAGAGGAAACCGGGAATATTTTTGTTCATTATTCAATCTCTGTGTTGGCTGGATTTAGCGAATATTACATTCCGGATCTTTTGGGATCAATAGCAAAAAAGAGTAATAACGAGCTTACCATTAAAAGCACGCTAAACGATCTGTAAAGTACTGTAACAATTAACGACCATTTATTTGGTTGTCAAATTCAATTTTGAGGTTCCTTCAAATCAAAAAATGCCTTTAATTTTGATATAGAAAAAAGTATAAATAACCGACCATATTATCTGTGCAGTAAGCAAATACAAATAATTTAAAATAGTCTTTTTATAATATTTTGTAACTAAAAATGTTCCAACTGGGATGGATAACAATACAGGTGTCAAAAAAACAATGCCATGCAACCCGTATTTGGTTTTTAATCGGACCAAACGCCTGTTACTTTTTGTAAATTTTTTTCTGGGTTTCCTTTTTAACTTTTTGGGCCAAAAAGCTATATAGAGTTTTATTAATCCTTTTGATAACAGGCCCGAGGCAACAATACCAAATACTCCTCCTATATTTGTGTAAAGAATGGTTTGAGTAAACGACATTTTAAAACCATAGACAGCTACCGGGAACGTAGCGGCAAATTTCCAGGTACTGGATAATATCACGATTAACTTGTCCATAAGATGTTACTGCTTAAGTTCAAATTTGGAGCATCCACAGTTCGAAAAATGTGAATATACCGTCGCAAATAGCAACTTTAAGAGCATGTGTAACTTAGAGTCAGGACTTTAACATACTCAACATAGCCTTCGTCTAAGCGCCGTAATACGAATCACATCACTTATATGCAAAGATATACATTATCCCGTAAGTCGTGCTTGCCCGAACAGTTCTGTGGCAGATAAGAAAGCTTAATTTTCGAGGCTTTCATACAGTAATAGCAAAAGCACGAAAACGCCAGTGCGTTATGAGAAGTGTTCATATTCAAGGTGCACGTAACTCGGAAATTATGAGTTTACTGGTGTAAATGTTTATTTTGAGATAAGCGATCAAAAAAAGTGTTTTTTTTGTCGACAACAAATTCCAATGTTAATTCATTGTTAATCACCCTTCTGTTTTGTTAATACACACTTAAAGCTCCCTTAAAGTTCAGGCAATTCTATTCCTCTTTTTTTGTGATGTTTAAAACAAACAAATAAACCAAAAATTGAAGAGATGAAAAATCAATTAAAATTCTTAAGCTTTTTATTAGCTGTTGGCGTGGTTTTTTCTTTTACCGCATGCGATGAGGATAATAACAATACTGACGATCCTGGTCAAGCAAGCGGAAATTTAGTCGTGACTGAGAATATTACTGAAAATACAACCTGGACCAAAGATCATGTTTACGAATTGGGTGGACGTATTACGGTAGTCGACCAGGCAACTCTTACCATTGAACCTGGAACGGTTATTAAAGGTCAATCCGGTACCGGTGCTAATGCGACGGCTTTATTAGTAGCCCGAGGTGGCAAATTGATGGCTGAAGGAACTGCGGCTGCTCCTATTATTTTTACCGCTGTTAATGATGAGATTACACCTGAAGATGTTGCAGCAGGTGATTTTGGTAGTCCAAACCTCGATCCCGATGTTAATGGTCTTTGGGGTGGTGTTATTATTCTTGGTAAATCGCGTATTTCTGCTTCCAATGAAGATAATACGGCAGATGCCAGTGAGTTGCAAGTGGAAGGTATTCCAACTTCTGATCCCAACGGTTTATATGGTGGTAGTGTTTTAGATGATAACTCAGGTGTTCTGAGGTATGTCTCCATTCGGCATGGTGGCACAAACATCGGTTCCGGGAACGAAATTAATGGTCTTACCTTAGGTGGTGTTGGCTCAGGTACTACGATCGATCATATTGAAATAGTGTCAAACCAGGACGATGGCGTTGAATGGTTTGGTGGTACTGTCAACGTGACTAACCTGTTGGTTTGGAATGTGGGTGATGATGGTATCGACGCTGATATGTCTTATACCGGTACAATCAGCAACTTCCTTGTGCTGTCACCTGCCGGTCACAACTTCGAATTGGATGGTCCTGAAGGAACTGCTGATTATGGTGCTTTTACCATTAAAAATGGGGTGGTTGTCGCCAGCGACGATGACTACGAGCGTGTATCTGAAGATCTTATCAATACGGATGATAACACCAGTGTTACATTCGAAAATGTATTTATTACCGGCATTAAAGAAGGTCAGCAAATTAATCGTGTAATTTTTGAAGCAGGCGTTACTTCTTTTACTGGTGTTGTTTTGGATGTAGATGCCGCTGCTTTAGCTGACTATGTTAACGGTGACGTCCCCACTGGTGTTACTGCTGCTTCAGCCCCTGCTAAAGCGTCTGATATCGATTTGTCGGTCTTTAATGGTTGGACATGGGCCAGTGAAGCTGGTAAAATCCCCGCTCTGTAATGTAAAACGTTAGGCCCCGGGCCTGTCATGAGTATTTGGAACAGGCTTGCATCAGCTGAGAATATTGCAAGCCTGTTCTTTTGATTTTTTTAGAACGACTGTTTTTTGATGGTAGGTCGGTCTTCCGCGAAAGCGAACACACAAACACACAGCAACAAATATTTTAGCTAATGAGACACATTGGAATTGTTATTTTACTTCTTTTATCTACTATAGTATATTCACAAAAAGGCACCATACGCGCTACTGTTTACGACGATAATACTGGTGAAACGTTAGTGGGAGTCAGTGTCGTGATTAAAGGGACCTATACCGGTACTTCAACCGATCTGGATGGACATTTTATCCTTCCTGTGGATGCAGGAACCTATGATCTTCAGGTTTCTTTCATTTCTTTCGATCCTGTTATTATTAACGATGTAGTGGTAACAGCCGGTCAGGAAACCATTCTTAAAGATATAAGAATGGGCGCCAGTACCATTCAGTTACAGGATGTGATGATTACAGCCCGCGCTTTGCGTAACACCGAAGCAGCCATCCAAACCATTAAAAGAAATTCTACGGCCATGGTAGATGGGATCTCGGCCTCTAAAATGGACTTCATTGGCGATGCCACAGCTGTTGAAGCCGCCAAACGCGTTACAGGGGTGACCATTGAAGGCGGTAAATATATTTATGTGCGCGGTTTGGGCGACCGTTATTCTAAAACAACTCTTAACGGAATGGAAATTCCCGGGCTCGATCCCGATCGAAACAGCCTCCAGATGGATATTTTTCCAACGAATCTCATCGAAAATATGGTGGTGAGTAAAAATTTTACAGCCGATATGCCGGCTGATTTTACCGGTGGACTCATTAATGTCGAAACCAAAGATTTTCCCGAAACAAAAGTCTTTGATGTCTCTGTTAGCATGGCCTACAACCCTGATATGCATTTTAACTCTGATTATTTGACCTATGACGGTGGCAAATTCGATTTTTTGGGGTTCGATGATGGCTCCAGAGCGCTGCCTTCGTTGGCACGAAATGACAAAATACCTGTCCCTTATAGTGGATATTCAACTCAGGAGGTCACGAATTTTATAAAGAGTTTTAGTAATCAGTTGGGTGCTCAAAATAAAACCAGTTTCATGGATTACAGTGCCGGCATTTCTATGGGAAATCAATGGAATGTTGGTTCGCGGGGAGATGGTAAAATGAGTTACATTTTCTCGTTGTCGTACAAATCGGATACAAAATTTTATGATGACATGCATTATGGTGAGTATCAGAAAAATTTAAATCCTGATGTTTACGAGATGCGATATGCAACGGTTCAAAATGGAATGTTGGGCGAAAAGAATGTGTTGGTAGGTGCTTTAGCTGGATTGGCCTATAAAAATAATTATAACACTCTACGCTTAACGGCTATGCGTTTACAAAACGGCGAGAGCAGGGCGGCGCGTCTTAATATTCTGAATAGTGCCGAAGCAGTTGGGCAATCGGGGTACGAAGCTGAATCTGATAACCTCGAATACAATCAGCGATCACTGACCAATGTATTAGTAAATGGAACGCATAACATAAATGACTCTGGTTGGGATTTGGATTGGCGTATCTCTCCCACTTTTTCGACCTCTGACGATCCTGACATTCGTAAAACTGCCTTTACATTAAATTCGAATGGCACTAAAAGTTTCAGTGCCGGTGCTGGCGGAAATCCCTCCCGTATCTGGCGCGAATTGACAGAAATTAATCTGCCCGCGCGGTTTGATGTGACCAGGGCTTATAAGTACAATGGGAAAGATGCCAGATTGAAGTTTGGTGTGAGCCATATCTATAAAAAGCGCGATTACGAAATTTTATTTTTCGATATTCAGTTTGCCTATACGCAGGTGTGGGATATTAATACTGAAATTTCTTCTGTATTGGATGATGTGAATTTGTTTCCCAACCGGCCAAATGGCATTTATTATCAATCGGGAAATAATACGCCGAATCCCAATCAATACACTTCCAATATTAATAATAGCGGTTTTTATTTGTCCAACGAGTTTTATCCGCTCACCAGGTTAAAAACAATTGTAGGGCTGCGCGCTGAAAATTTTGTGCAACGACATACAGGCCGCGATCAGAGTTATGCCAGTGGTGACAAGGTGAGTGGTCGTAACCTTGACAATGATGAGGTGCTTAACTCTTTTGACCTGTTTCCGTCCGTTAACCTAATCTATGAGGTCAGGGATAATCAGAATTTGCGTGCTTCTTATGCACGTACAATTGCCCGCCCTTCGTTTAAGGAGCTTTCCTTCGCCCAGATTTTGGATCCTATCAGCAACAGTATTTTTAATGGTAGTTTGTTCCAGTATTCCGACTGGGACGGCAATCTGACTGAAACGTTGATAGATAATATGGATATACGCTGGGAATATTTTTTAGAGCAGGGACAAAATATCTCTGCCAGTGTTTTTTATAAGCAGTTTGATAATCCCATTGAAATGGTGCGAATACCCGAACAGCAAACCAGTACCGAGTATCAGCCACGTAACGTTGGCGACGCCGTTTTAATGGGTTTTGAATTTGAATTTAACCGCAGTTTGTCTGTTATAGCACCAGCATTACAGAAATTCAGCCTCAATGGTAATCTGACTTTGGTTAAATCGGAAGTAAATATGACAGATGCCGAGTACAACTCACGTAAAGCCTACGAAAAAAGCGGAGAAAATGTGAATTCGAAGCGCGACATGGCTGGCCAGTCACCTTATGTGATAAATGCAGGATTTATTTATGGTGACCGCGATAACGGTGTCGAGGCCGGGTTATTCTACAACGTTAAGGGTAAAACATTGTCGATTGTGGGTGCTGGATTGTTCCCCGATATCTACGTGGCTCCTTTTCATAGTGTGAACTTTAGTTTTAAAAAGAAACTGGGGTTAGAGAAAAATACAGGGATTGATTTTAAGATTTCTAATATTTTGGGTGAGAAATATGAGAGTTTTTATGATTCATATAATGCAAGTACACAAGTGTATAAGAGTTATAGCCCCGGTCGGTCATTCAGCATTGGTCTGAGTCATAGTTTTTAACCACCGGTTTATATCGCGCCGCGCGAAGATTCAGGCGCTTGTCTTTAAATAGTGTTTGTCTATAAAGTCAACTTCTGCGTTATGCTTGTCATAGAAACAGTCATTTACGAAAAGTAAACGCCTTGATTTTTATGACTTCGCCAGCCTTGGGTTTGAACTTTATATTTTAAACACTTAGTTTATGGACAGACTTTAAATAGTGCCTGCAAGAAAACTCAAATGCTTGATAAGAGAGGTTGTTGTGTAAGAAGGTATCTGCCAAAGCAGAGCCTTCTTTTTGTTTGGGGGCATAATCTCTTGCAATAAATTGTTTTTTTTACTTTAAAATACTAAATTGATTCCTTCAATTCCCTAAAAATCATTACTATGAAAGAAGAAAAGAAAAATTTATCTACGGCATCCGGTAGGCCGTACTACGAGAATGAGGACAGCATGACTGTTGGGCCACAGGGGCCTGTTTTGCTGCAGGATTATCATCTTCATGAAAAACTGGCTCATTTCAATCGTGAACGTATTCCTGAACGGGTTGTGCATGCCAAAGGTTCTGGCGCTTTTGGTGTATTCAAAGTCACCAAAGATATTTCTAAATATACCAAAGCTTGTTTATTTAGTAAGGTGGGCAACGAATGTCGTGTTTTTGTTCGTTTTTCAACTGTTGGAGGTGAAAAAGGAAGTGCTGATACAGAGCGTGATCCGCGAGGTTTTGCCGTTAAGTTTTATACACGCGAGGGGAATTGGGACTTGGTCGGAAATAATACACCGGTATTTTTTATTAAAGATGCCAAGAAGTTTCCCGATTTTATTCATACGCAGAAGCGTGATCCGCAAACCAATTTGAAAAGTCCAAATATGCTGTGGGATTACTGGAGTCTTAACCCTGAAAGTCTGCATCAGGTGTTAATACTTTTTAGTGATCGCGGCACGCCCGATGGCTTTCGTCACATGAATGGTTATGGTAGTCATGCTTTTTCGTTTATCAACGACAAAAATGAGCGCATTTGGGTGAAGTTTCACTTTAAGACGATGCAGGGTAATAAAACTCTTAATCTTGAACAAGCCAATGAGCTGAAAGGTAAAGATCCTGATTATGCCCAACGCGACCTTGTTAATGCTATTAAAAAAGGCGACTTTCCTAAATGGAAATTGCATATTCAGCTGATGACAAACAGTCAGGCTCAAAAATTTCCATGGAATCCTTTCGATGTGACAAAAGTATGGCCTCATTCTGACTATCCGCTTATGGAGGTTGGGATCATGGAATTAAATGAAATTCCGGCCAATTATTTTGCCGATGTTGAGCAGGCCGCTTTTGCCCCCTCCAACCAAATTCCGGGTATTGGCATGTCTCCCGATAAAATGTTGCAAGGTCGTATTCTGGCCTATCCCGATGCGCATCGTTATCGCCTGGGCACCAACTATGAGCAGATTCCTGTTAACCGGCCTGTCTGTCCGGTACATAATCACCAGCGCGATGGATCGATGAGTGTGATGGGAAACGGCGGTAGTGAGCCCAACTATTTTCCTAATAGTTATGACGATATTGAAGCCGATGTGAAGTTTAAAGAACCCGGATTGCCTATTGATTCTACAGTTGCCGACGTCTATGACCGTAACGAAAACGACGACGATCATTATACCCAACCGGGATTGTTGTTCAGTAAAGTAATGACCGACAAGGAACGCGCCAATACGGTAACCAATATTGTTGATTCAATGGCCGGGATCTCTGGCCCGAAACGCGATAAAATTATTCAGCGTCAGCTTGACCATTTTTATAAAGCCGATAAGGAATTGGCCAATTTAGTGGCTAATGGGCTGAATTTTAAATTCAAACCATCTTAGCCTTTAAGGTATATCGCTTTATACAGATGTTTAAAAAAAGCAGAGGTTGCAAAACCTCTGCTTTTTTTAATTAGTCCCTGCCCGGAATGTCATGAGTCGGACTTCTCGTGCAGGTTCTGATTATTTTTTATCCCATGCCTTTGAGCTTTTGAATTTCTTTATGGTGTTGAATTACCAATTGCTCTTGTCTTTTACGAGTTTCCTGACGGTAATCTTCAAATTCCTGTTTCAATTGTTCCTGATCTTTTTTTATTTTTTTGGCGGCCATATTTCCTTTTTGAAACAATAGTGCTGCAGCAGCAGCTACGACCAACAAGCCGATAAAAATAAATCCTGCGATGGAGAGGAAAGCCACTTTACTCATATTAATACCAAAAACAGTAAAAGAGTTTCTTTCTTTTATAGTTTGTTGTAACTCATCCTGAGTGTCCGTAAGTTTAGTGTTAATAGCTGCCAGGTCGGCATTTTTTTGAGCAATCAATTGATTTAATTCTTTTATCTTGTTGTATTTAGCGCTCAAAGTGTCGTTTGTGCTTTTCTTTAATTGCTCAAATAACGGATCGGGAACCATTGTGTAGTTCTGCCATCGCGAGCTTTTGGTTTTTACATACTCAAATTGAGCTTCAAGGCTTTCGCCCTCGAGTACTGGCTTTTGAGCCTCTACGCTGATAACCGTCATTATGGCGGCAATCAATAATGTAATTCTGCTTGTCTTCATCGTTAAATGTTTTACAATAGCCTGATACAATTTACGTGTCAAAAATCATTTCTTTAAAGAAAAGAAGTGTCACGTAATCCCCTCCTTTTTTCCCAAAAGGTTTGCTTTTAATCAACGATAAAGATAATCACTTTAGTATGTTTTAGGAAGTTTAATTAAGGTCGGTTTTAAAAATGATTTTTTTGATAGATACGTCTAGGGAGTTGGTCGGCGCGATTGTTTGTTGAACTCGCTGAGAGACTGAAACAAATTGAATGCGTATAGAAGTAAGTTATGCGTCTCACCCAGAATTTCCATATAAATTACATTGATGCGCGTTTTGCCCTCCCCCGTACGGATACGACGGATGTGTTCGATTCTTATTTGTTCGAGCATCACTTTTAATGTCGTTTGTTTTTGCTTAAGGTCCGTTATTTCATTAAATCGTTTATCTTTTTCCAGATGTACCTGATAATTGAAATAGGCGGTCATCTCATCTAAAATGTTTTGTAAGCTTTGCTTTTGGGCTTCTGTTAATCCTTTATGACGGTTTTCAACATGGTTGCAGATGGCCGGAACAAGCTGATGCAGGCTATTGGTTAATTCAGAGAGGTAGTCAAGAGCCTGAACAAACAAAAAGCTGCTGTCCTGTATTTCTTCGGGCAGTGTGGCTAAGTTGCGGAAAACTTCATTTTTAAAATCCTTGATCGACTCATGGAGTTGTATCGCCTTTACTCTGGCTTCACGAACTTGTTGTATGTCTTCGTGAATTAGCCCGTTAATGATCAGAAAGTATATTTTGGATATTTCCAGAATTGCCTTTCTTATACGCAGGTGGTCATCGGTTTGAAGCCGGTTTAGGCTGTTGCTTTTTTGTTGGTTATAACTGGCTAAAAGCGTTTCTTTTTTTTGTTGCTGATTTTTGTGATAGATGGTTGTTTTGTATAATACGAATACCATAAGTAAAAACATTACAATAGCAGCGATCCATCCGCCGGAGGCAATAATCAGCGTTAATATAAAGGTGCCACCCAGGGCTCCGATGGTCGTTACGAACCAGCCGCCCAAAATAGATAACACACCCGATAAGCGGTAAACTGCACTTTCGCGGCCCCATGCCTGATCGGCAAATGAGGTACCCATAACAACCATAAAAGCGACAAAGGTGGTTGACAGGGGATAGCGCAAATAGGTTCCAAAAGATATTAAAACACTGGCAATAACCAGATTAACAGCAGCCCTAACAGTGTCGAAATAAATGATTTCGGTAGAACTTTCGTCGGTGCTTTTTTTAGTGTAACGCGATGTTACTAAACGGCGTACGCTTTTAGGAGTTAATAATAAAACTTTTTCATAGGCAGATAAGAAATTGCGTACGAGTAACCGAGACAGCTGCGAGGGCTCAAAATGTTCTTTACCTGTGGATTGGCGTCCTAAATATATTTCTGTATCGGTAACAGTTCGTGATTTTTTGGAATAGAGAATTGTCAATACCATGACAATACCCGAAATAACATAAAATGCCAGGTATACGCCGTCATTAAATTTCTGATTTCGCAACCACTCATTATTCAAAAAATCCAGCGCGAACTGGTTTGGACTAGCTCCCGGTGTATTGAGGAAAGCCTTGTAACTTTCAATACCGGTTAGCGGTAATCCGGTAAAATTGACTAAATCATTGGCGGCAAACGATAAAGCCAATGCAAAAGTGCCAAAAAATACAACCAGTCGGGGGATGTCTAGCTTCATTAATACGCCTAATCCCCATAAAACCAGAAAAGAAATAATAAAGGAAATTAACAACCAACTGCCCAGACTGTTTAGCAGGATTTGGTTGTAATCGTAGTCGGAAAAAATACCACCAATCCCTTTTTTCATTATCAAAAAAATGAGAGAGGTAAACGATAAGGCCCCGGCTAAGGCGAATAAGAAATGGTATTTGTTGCGATATTCGAACGAGAAAATTAGTCGTGTAATGAATTGAACCAAACTACCGGTGATAAAGGCCAAAATAATAGACAGTAAAATGCCGGCAAAAATAAGAAATATGCGGCCCGTATTAATGTAGCCGGAATAGTTGCCGGTTTCACCTCGGAGTATATAAATGGCCAGCGAGCCGCCTATCAGAGACGTAATTATGGTAATGGTGGTTGAAGTGGGAAATCCGATGGTATTATAGGCATCCCATATCAAGACACTTACGATACCGGCTGACAAAAAAATGGTAAGCAATTCGTGCAGATAAAATTTTTCGGGATGAATAACGCCACTACGGGCTACTTCCATCATTCCACCGGAGAAAAATGTGCCTATAATAAGTCCGGCTCCTGCAATCCACATGATGGTTTTTCGTGAAGCAATCTTTGAACCAAATGCTGAGTTAAGAAAATTAACCGCATCGTTGGCTATACCAGTAACCAACTGAAAAATGACCAATATTGCCAATATAATGACTGCTGTCGTGATAAAAATCATGGGAATAGTTATTAAGCATGGACAAAAATAGTGTATCCCCGCCTCCCAAAAAATGGGTATACATTAATTTTTTGTTAGGTTTTATCAGATGAATGTAGCAAATTTATCGTTGAAATCATTAATTTTCAGAACTTCAGATGACTTTACAATTATTTAACATTGCGGGCATCGCTCGATGGGGCGCGGCGGTATTATTTTTCAGTTAATTTTGAACATTATAATGATTCTTATATGAAGTCTATTGCGCCACAGCGAATTGCGGGATACATCACCATTTCTTTTTTGGTGATGACGCTTGTCTTTTTTTTCGTTAATACTTTTCTTGGTCTTAGCCTGGTCATCTCCCTGTTAATATCTATCCCCTTATTCACAGCCACGGTTTATTATCTGGTCAATTATTTTATTAATGCTTATATCTATGCAAAGATTAAACCTATTTATCGTACCATCCGCAATTTTAAACCTTCCTTAAAAGAGGTTTCGGCCTACGCCAATGATGATATCTTTACGGAGGTAAATCAGGAAGTGGGCGAATGGATGAAAGGTCAAATTCAGGAAATCCAGCAGTTGCGTCAATTGGAACAATATAGGAAAGAGTATCTGGGCAATGTTTCGCACGAGCTTAAAACGCCTATTTTTAACATACAGGGTTATATTCTTACGCTTTTGGATGGAGGCATGGAAGATCCGAAAATTAATCAGCTATACCTACAGCGCACCGAGAAGAGTATCGATCGTATGATATCTATTATCAGTGATTTGGAAGCCATTTCCAAACTGGAATCGGGTGAACTGGAGATGCAGTACGAACATTTTTTTCTGTATAATTTAATTGAAGATGTTTTTGATTTACAGGAGATAAGAGCTAAGCAACGTAATATAAAGCTTCGTTTTGGGCGTTCGTGCGACCGGGCCACGCTTGTTAATGCAGATAAGACGCGTATCTTTCAGGTGCTGAGTAATCTGGTGGTCAATTCCATTAATTATGGAACCACTGGTGGAACCACTACAGTGAGTTTTTATGATATGGATAAAGTGGTTCTCATACAGGTACGTGATACCGGCATCGGAATTCCCAATGCCGAGCTTCCCCGCATCTTCGAACGTTTTTACCGTGTGGATAAAAGTCGTTCGCGTGAGCAGGGCGGAACAGGTTTGGGGCTGGCTATTGTTAAGCATATTATTGAGGCGCACAAGCAAACTATAAACGTTAATAGCACTGTCGGAAAAGGCACTTCGTTTACTTTTACCCTCGAGAAGGTTAATTAACTTAAACACAGACTTATTTATGAGCGAGATTGTAAAACAAAAAATTCTCTTAGTAGACGATGAACCTGATATTTTGGAATTTTTGAGTTATAACCTTAAAAAGGAAGGTTTTCTGGTTCAAACGGCTTCCAATGGTAAAGATGCCATTAAAATGGCCATCGAGTTTTTGCCCCATCTGATTATATTGGACGTGATGATGCCCGGTATGGACGGTATTGAAACCTGCGAAGAGATAAAAAAGCAGCCGTTATTAAAGCATTCGCTGGTGGCATTTTTAACCGCGCGGGGTGAGGATTATTCGCAAATAGCTGGTTTTGAGGCGGGTGCTGATGATTATATTGCCAAGCCTATTAAACCTAAAGTGCTGGTATCAAGAGCCAGGGCTTTACTTAAACGTTTTAATGCGGTGGCTGAATTTGCCTCACATGTCGACAGTCATCTGGTATCAATAGGCGATCTGGTGATCGATAAAGAGCGTTATGTGGTAACAACAGCAGGGGTAGAATTGTCGTTACCAAAAAAGGAGTTTGAATTGTTGCTTTTGTTAGCCTCGAAACCTGATAAGGTATTTACACGTGACGAAATATACAGTTCCGTGTGGGGGGATACCATCATTGTGGGTGACAGAACCATTGATGTGCATATACGCAAGTTGCGTGAAAAAATTGGACAGGAGCATATTCGTACTATAAAAGGCGTCGGTTACAAGTATGTGGACTGATTATCTGTTTGTTGCGAAGCTTGGGGTATGTTGGTTTATTATGGTAAATGGCTGTTTGGAAAGCTTGAGCAGCGAATAAAAACGGTGCTTTTTCTGATTCCTTGCGAGGCTATCAAACATTAATAAATAATTTTTATTATGGTTGTGTAATTAGGTACAAAGCTTTAATGCAGGATTCTATCGTTGACCAAAAAAAAATATTTTTTATTAGTTGATTGTTTTTTTTGCTAAATCTGTTTACAAAAAGAAACACTTGGTGTATATTGCATTTATTTTCATTTTTGTATGTTTGCTTAAAACCTTAAAAATGTGTTTGGTGAAGATTTCAGCATACTGCTGATATCTACCCTCATTATAAACCAAAATGTTGCCTAATGAAGAATGTTTTACTTTTTGCGTTGGTGCTGGCCATAGGGTTGGTGGCATGTAATAAGAAAAAGAAAGCAGACCCGACGCCGGAGCCTGTGCCTGTTCAGGAAGTTATAGAACCCGTTAAGCCTGATACTATATTCGAAGAAGCGGTTCCCGAGGTGGTTGAAACTGTTGTTCAGGAACCGGTGAAACCGAATAAATATTTTCTTATTGGTGGTAGTTTTGTTGAGTATGCCAATGCCGAAAAATACCGTCAGGAAATGCTTAATCAGGGATTTGCTTCAGAAATTATTGAACGTCCTGAAGGTCCTAATGGTGAGTTTTATAAAGTGTCGTATATGGGCTTTAGTAGTTGGAACAAAGCACTTGAAGTCCTTAACAGCGAAAGAACATCTGTGGGGCGTGACAGTGTTTGGTTGCTGGTGCGCAGATAAAGTTTTTAAATAGTGAAAGGGGGGCTTCAATGAAGTTCCCCTTTTTTTGTCATATTTAGTGCTAGCCTAAAAACTCTTTTTTCTACGTTGTTGATATACATGCCCTAAATTCAGAGCCTGTAATATTTTTAGAATTGGAGGTTAATGTTTATAAATGAGTGCTATAAGGCAAGCATGGTGCCTGATATGATGATTTGTTCATAATGTATTTTGTATGTGTCCATAGCGCAGAAGTTGACGTTTATAGACAAACTCCATTTATGACTTATTGATCCAATTTTTAATTACGTTATAAGGTGTTTCATCAGCTCAGTTATATCCGTTCCATTATTAACTTGTAATGTTTGAAAATGCAGTTGTCTTGCCATTGTGATATTTGTTTGCAGGTCGTCAACAAATAGTGTTTCAGTGGGTTGTATGCCACTGTCGTCAATAACTGTGGTAAAAGCTTTTGCTTGTGGTTTTCGGCAGCCGATGAGGTGCGAGTAGTACATTTTCTCAAATAGCTGCGATAAGTTTTCATATCCGGGGGCCATTTTTTCAAATTTTTCAGCATGTAAAGCATTTGTATTGCTTAGTACAAACAGACGAAAGCGCCCGGACAATTTTTCGATGAGGTTTATTCTTTTTTCAGGTATTGTTACGAGCATGGCATTCCATGCTTCTATTAGCAAATCAGGCTTAACCCCGGTGCCTGATAATTCGCTGAGACGATTTATAAACTGAGACGAATTAATGGTACCTGTTTCGTATTGGTGAAAGACGCTCATTTCCATAATTTTGAACGGCTCAGTATCGGGAGGCAGATTTAGAGTTCGTTTAAGGGCATTAATTGTGCTGTTTATGTCAATATCTACAATGACGCCTCCTAAATCGAAGACAATGTTATTAAACTCTGGTTTTTTGGCCATTTTCTTATGGTATTTTGTTTTGATAATTCACTTTTCTTTGTATTTTTGCAATCGCTAAAAATAAGAAATATTTATTTTTAACAGGGCCTATAGCTCAGTTGGTTAGTAGCACCTGACTCATAATCAGGGGGTCGCTGGTTCAAGCCCAGCTGGGCCCACATTTTAAAAAGAAGCATTTATGGATTAAATTCATAAATGCTTCTTTTTTTAATACCGTTGTTTTGACAAACTCCCAACAATGCGTTTCTAAGAATCGTGATAAAATAAATGCCTCCATCCAATCCCTATTGACGTATAGGTGCGACAAAAACACAGTATTTCCCTCACTACAGACAGAACAGCGTAAAGTACGTAAAAACAGTCCGCTTATTTCAGAAGGTTATTTTTATGTAGACACTAATCGCTGTAAAGAAACAAATTTGATAAATGCCTGCCTATAAAGTCAAACGTTTAAGATAAAAAATTCAAACACAAGACTTTCGCAACTAAAAAAAGTATTTACTAATATAAATAACCATTTCCTGGATAACAAAAAGCGAAAGCTGAACTTCTCTAACAAGCACTTATTACATTAATTTTTAGAAGTTTGTTGTCAAAATAACACCCCCATTAGGTTGTATAACCAATTTAACCGAACCTGACTTTTTAATTTTCTGTTCCTTTTGAAAAGGAGTTAAATCCAGGTTATCACCATAATAAGCAATAGTTTTTCCTGCTAACATAGGAAGTGTAACATCAATAGACAATGCTTCATTTTCTGCATTTACACCAACAACAAACCATTTGTCTTGATGACGACGTGCGACAACAACATATTTACCGGGATATCCATCAATAAAAACTGTTTCATCCCAAATGGTTGGAACTTTTTTCATAAAATCGATCTCAAACGATGGAACATCAGTTAAATTATTAGGAGCAATAGCAAACATTTGGACCGGTGATTGATATAAAATAGAAGTTGCCAGCTGAAAAACATCTGAGGTACGGCGTATCGTTCCCCCATCGTTGTTTCGATTATGGCGCTTATTTAATAATACCGGACCGAATTCCATGCTGCCTACCGCATTTCGAATAAAAGGATGTAAGCAAGCGTTATAAGCTTCCATTTCGTTGGCATGTTGAGTGAATATAAGATTCTCTGACGCCAATACAGCCTCACTTCCTACGTAATTCGGATACATTCGTTCCCATCCCCTGGGCAACGTACACCCATGAAATATTACCATCAAACCATAATCATTGGCATCAGAGAGTATCTCTTCATACAGCTTCATAGTCTCTTGCTTATCACCACCAAAAAAGTCAACCTTCAAGCCTTTAACGCCCATTTCCTGGAGCCATTTCATTTCTTTTTTTCTTACAATGACATTGTCCATCCTGTGTTTAGGCCCTTGAGGTGCATCATTCCAAGATCCATTTGAATTATACCATAAAAAAACATCAACACCTTTTGATTGCGCATACTTAAACAACTCTGGCATTCTATCATATCCAACTTGAGTATCCCATAAGGCATCCATGAGAATATACTCGTAACCCAATTCAGCAGCTAAGTTGATGTATATAATCTGATCATCGTAATTCATACTCCGATCCTGCCACATAATCCAACTCCACGTAGAGCGACCATATTGATATTCATAAGATGGTTCGAATAAAGGCTCAACCAAATCAAATGGAATAGTTGTTTCAACAATTGGTTTAAGATTATTGCCAACAGTAATGGTACGCCACGGAGTTGAACCAGGGAGTGACAAAACAGCTGTTGCACTTCCAAAGCCATTATTTTCACCAACTTGAGGAAAAGCTATGGAATAGATTCCATCATTTGTGCCGTCGCTTAGATGTGATGCACAATATTTACTACTCACGCCAGTCTCTGAAATAAGTATCCATCCTTGATCACCAACATGAAAAAGAGAAGGAAAAGTATATCCCTGGCCATATTTCGATGGTGTGTTGATTACTTCATCTGCCACATATTCTTCCTCATAACTTGGTTTCGTATGTTTCCAACCTATACCAGCAGTGGCTTGTGGCGACAAAAACGTTGTGGTGTGCTGCGGTAAGTTAAACCCTGTGATTTCTTTTTCAACAATACAAGCGGCAGTCTCTCCATATTGGGGTAAGCTATATTTAAAACCGACATCATTATTGCTAACTCTAAAAATAACCTCAAACTGCTTATTCTCCTTATTAGTGAGGGCTACCTTTAATTCGTTAGCCTCATAAACAATATGCGATTGTTTAATTTTGTCCTGATTATACTCCTTTTCAACGGAATTTCTTTCAATCGATTGGAGAGTCAACCCCTTACTGAAGTCACCTACATTTGTAATTAAACCAAGAGGTGAATCTTCAAGCATCAAATTCTGATCATATTTTACAGTATAACAACAACTACCCGCAATTGTCTTAATCGTTAAAACTAGTCTTCCATCTGGACTACAAATCGATTGCTCTTGTGCCACTGCTAATGTGGTAATTATAAACAAATAACAAATTAATAGTTTTCGTTTCATCTGATTACATGTCATTTTCATTACTGTTTTTTTATTTGTATTTAATTTCAAACTAACAACCGGGTTAATATCGGCCAATTGAGCTCTACTGCTGAATCATGCTTACTTTCTAAATGGTCATTTACCACATCCAACTCACAGTTTGACTTATATCGACTAAAGATAAAACTTTTGTGAAATATAAACGGCTTGATTTGTTGGCATAAAAAATTGGCGTTGGGCGGGAAGGGAGCGCAGGACTGTATCACGGGTTTTATTCAATTAGTCTCTAAACTGAAACTTATTTTCCAGCTAATACCAAATTTAAACAAACAGAATCCTTAATATGAGCCACAAAACTGTTGAGATATAGGAAGTTTTATTTTGTCCTCTTTTGCCACTGCTACAAATAATCTATCAGCTTCTTCCTTACTCTCAGCACAAATATAGAATGAAAAACATTTTGCCACATTATAATTTTGTTGATTGACATCAATAATATCGGCTCACATTAATCTAATAGGCAGTCCAATATGCATAATATGATCATATTACTGGTCAATGTTTTTACAAATGAGCATAGTGCTTTCCCTTCAGTTTTAATAATACTTATGCCTTTATCTACTATTTTCCGGCATCTTTATTTGCACGTGTATTTATCAGCATTGCAGGCGGATCATCCCTTGCTACTATCATATTATTATTCAATACTTTATCGATTTTTCGGACTTCACACGTAGCTTTAAATATTACTTTTTACTTTTTGCGTAATGCCAAGCATTGAAGCTCATTTTTTTCAGCTTTTCCTGAGCTCTTACACATTTTTCTTGGTTGACTATAATTATTGACCTGTTTACAACAGATTTCCTATGGATAGAAAAGTTTTTATCCAGCATAACTATGCATTCCGCCAAGTATAAAGTTGACGCCGAAATAGGTAAATAACACCGAGAAAAACGCTATAACCATAAATATATGATAAAACATTGGTTGTTGAAAGCGTTTTAATGAGAGCGTATGTAACGGAAAGGAATAAATTAACAAGGTAATTAATGCCCATACTTCCTTCGGGTCCCACCCCCAGTATCGCCCCCATGAAACGTTTGCCCATACCGCACCGATAAATGTTCCTATTGCCAAAAGGAAAACCGCAGGATAAAGAATCAACTGACTAATAATTTGTAGCCGTTGAATTGGGTTGCCATTATTGCTGCCCGAAAGTCTAAGGACAATCCCCGCAACACCGTTAAACATCATAAAAGCAAACAGCAGATACGATACCATAATGGTCATTACATGTATGCTTAAGAGCGGAGACGATAACACCGGTATTAAATGAGTTATTTGCGGATTACTGCGTCCCATCATCGATACCATAAGAGCTAAACCTCCTAACAATAAACCAAAAGTCAAAACCATTCGGAATTTCTTTTGCACGAATATCGACGCCAACAACGATGCCCACGCCAAAAGCTGCATTGTTTCGTATCCGTTCGATGCCGGAAAGTGCTGACTAGCTATACCCCGCAATGTGATAAAAATTGTGAGATAAATGAAACTAATTAGTATAACTGAATTGAATATCACAATTATCCGTTTCGAAGCAGATTTAGCAATTATTAAGCAGCGAATAAAATAAACAAAACCAAATATGCCAATGAAAACTAGAAACATTGCCAAATATTTAGTATAATCCATTTTGTTATAAATATTTTCGGATATATACACTGTGTCTGACGGCAATAAATCCCCTGCTTCTTTAGTCTGATATTCTTTAAGTTTATGAACCAATGCAATTAAATTTTCGAAATCCTTTTTCATTACCATTTCCCGGATATAGTCCATCGAACGCCGAATGAAAATATAGCGAGTTTCGTCCATTTCTTGAGGCAATTGACTATTGGTAGCATACCAATTTAATGATTGAGCCGAAGTTGCATAAGGAAATATTTTGGTTAGTTCGCCAGCATATAACATACTGATGATATTGAATTTCTCATCAGCTTCTTTAACCCCTTTTTGATCGGCAATTATTTTACCCTCATACATTTTGAGTAATTCAGACTCCAATTTATAGTCATTCTCATTATTGATAAAATCATCGAACGACGCATATTTCCCATCAACACTTAAAATGCTCCTGACTTCCTTGCTGCGAATTTTGATGAAATCCTGTTTCTTCCAACTTGAATAATAAAACAACCAACCGGTAAAAACTTGCTCTGAGGTATAATCTTTAAACGATGATCTTCCATACAATTTCAATGTGAAATCATTAGCTAATGCTTGAAGCGGACAAATTCTACCATTATAATAAACGTACAAATTACAAAATTCAGCCGCTACACTTTCAGGCAATACTTTGGGTTTAGAAGGCCTGATTGCAGCTTGAACACCGTCTGAACAAAATAGGAACAATGCAACAAGTGTAGCATTTTTCAGTAGAGGATGCTTTAGAAGTTGACAAAAACGGCTCTCTTTTCCGAAGAAAAACAGAATATATGATAGCAATAACATTACATATCCACCATAAGTAACAGCAATACCAACAGGGTCGTGTGAAACCGACAAATGTGTTCCTTTACCATCATTATCGTACCCCGACTGATAAAAACGATAACCTTTATAAGACACGATATTATTCATCGACACTTTTTCAGAAAACTTCTTGCTATTGGTTTCGGCTATGGTAATTTCACTTTCAAAATCTTGAGGCGTTTGAGTCCCCGGATAGTAAATGACATTAAAACTATTCAACTCGATTGAAAAAGGAAGCTGGTGTTTGTTGCCATTCTTTTCAATATATCCAGTACTTGATTTTCCCTGACGGAGGTGTAAACTACCGCTTTTACCACTAATCCATGTAATAAAGGCGCCCAAAAGAATAAAAAGAAAGGCAATATGAAGAAAGAAAACAATTGGGTTACGTTGTAATTTCATTTTGAATAAATAAGCCAACGCGAATATTACCAAAATTGTCCAAAATACAACAAACCATGTGGAACCGTAAATTTGATTACTTACAAAAGAAGTACCTTTAAATTGTTCTATAATTGTTGCTGTTGCCAGTATAACAACCATAATTGCCAAAAGACCAAAACTGATTACTTTTAATTTCTTCATAAAAACATAAAAAGAGGAAAAAGTAGAAACTACTCATCCCTCTTAATTATTGGTATATTAAATTGCATTAATAAACGCCACAACAGCATCACGTTCTTCCGAGCTTAACTCTCTGAAATTTTCAATAGCCCAACGTGCATCGCTTTTAGGATTTCCGTGCCACATAATGGCTTCAATTACATTACGAGCACGACAGTCGTGCAATCGGTCGGCTGCACCTGTACAAATTTGACTTAAACCACGTCCCCAAAGCGGCGTGGTACGACACCAACCTGTACGGATATTGTTTTCCATATACAAACGGTGTTGAACTAAATCGCTATACGGCCAGATGGTTTGATTCGGGTAACGTGGTAAACGGGTATCGCCTCTAGAATAAAACAAATTCGGGTCATAAACATTATCGTCGCCCGTAGTCCATGATGGACGGTGACACGAAGAACAACCTATTTCAGTAAACAATTGTTTTCCCAATTGAACCTCTTCATCATCTAAATCACGGGCTGCCGGAACAGCCAACCCACGATGCCAAACCATAAAATCGGAATAGTCGTCATCGGCTAATTCAACTGGTAATGAGTCTGACATCAGATAATTATAAATATCAGTTTTTACATCACCGGTTACATAATATTCAGGAAAATAGCTATAAAATTTTGCCTGAACATTGGGATCCTGAGATGCCTTGACTGCATACGTTTTGGTCATATAATGGTAACGGCGATTGTTACGTGTAAGGTTGAAAATATTCCAAATGGCATTTGCACCCGGACCATCTTGAAGCGGGCCACGAGTTAAACCATATGTGAAACGGTAAGGATGTTGTTCGCCATCACCTTGTCTGGTGTTTTTATATTGTTTGACCCACTCACCATCGGCAAAGAAAGCGGGGTTCAACTTAGCGTGGGCCGATTCCTTAACATATTGAGCTTTTAACGAATCGTCAGGAATAGCATCCAATAAACCTGAGCCATAAATACCAATAGTTGATTCTAACCGCACTCGAATGTCTGAATGAGCAACGGTATAAGTTACGTTGTCTTTGGTCACTTCAAGCGGCACATAAAAAGCCTCTTCGGGAATTGTCACTTCGGGATAAATCAAATCGTAAGTTTCACCATCTGGGAAAGCGTTTCCCCATTCATCGTTGTACGAAAGCCAGCTAATTGTGATTAATGATTCATCGACCGGTGGCGAAAATGGCTCAATAGCTTGCGTCTGTGGCATTCCTGTCAACGAGCTCAGATAAGTATCAGTATTATCCGTAATTACCAACAAATAACCATTCCCCGTTACGTTTGAGTCGTATTCGGTTTGACGTTTACCATGGCCATAGCCGGGATGACAAGCAATACAACTGGTGCGCAGCCATAGTGGACCTAATCCGCCCATAGGACTTTCGTTTGGGTCTGTTGTTACAAAAATACCTTCGAAAAATCCTTCTCCCGATTTAAATGCAGCTTCAAGCCCTGAGTTTTCGATCGCATGTGATGGTTGTTCGTAAGCACTTGACGAAATATTGAAAGTAGTTCCAAGTTGTCCTCCTGTATACCATTCAGCAGAGAGTTCTGTTGAATCCTTATCTCCATCATCAATAATATCATCGTCACTGCATGATGTCAGTAAAGAGAAGATGACACTAAAGAAAAACAAACATCTAAATTTTAACATTTATTCTTGTATTAAAGTGATGGCCTCTTCCAGTTTGTCCATAACAGCATTACAGGCTGCTTTAGCCGATGAAGAAGCTGATTCGGTTAAATAATTGCGGAAAGGAGCCGGCATACTTTCAATTTCGATGATGGCAGTTGCAATAGCAGTTTGAATAGCGTTGTCGAGCGTTTCATCAAGCGATTTTACATAAGCACTAACTGAAGCATCAACAGCAGTACTAGATGTATTGCCTAAATAAACATATTGAACACTGCGCATATTATTGGCAAAATCGTCGATTGAATTCCAACTGTACCAAGATTCCACATCTAACACATCCCCACTACTTACTGGGTCGGTAATTTTAGTGTTCCCGACTTCGTCAGAAATATCGGCAGCTCCCTGTAAAATTTGTACATAGGCTGCAATTTGAGTTTTGTACAATACATTTCCAGATTCTCCAGCAGTTTCCATTGCTTCACCGTAATCCATTGAAGGTTCTAATTCTGCATCGGTCAAAATGGTTTGTTTTACAGGGCCAATATTATCAATCCCTGCCCAACTGGCTTCCAAACGGATACATTGGTTACGCAAATCCTCGGCAACAGCAGCACAGTAAATCAATTCGGTTTGGCTTAGTGCTTCATAAGTATTGCCATCGCTGTCGGTACCGCCATCTACATCACGTGGGGCTCCATCACGGAAAAGCATATACTCAACAGCGTGGAATCCTAAAAGTCCGTAACCAAGAGTTGAAAAACCATCGAAATTACAACCTTCTTCATCCATATTGCTGATTAATGTTTCGTTGTTAAGCGCAAGGTCTAACTGGCTTTTATCTAAGGGCCATGAGTCAATGTGTGGGTCAATATTGTAATCGGAAGCTGCTCCATAAAGGAACGCTTCGCTTTGTTCCCAATATTTACGAGCTGCAATCCACGCCGCGCAAGCTGCATCAATATTGTCTTGTGTAAGGCTACTTTTTAATGTGAAGCATGCATCATATAGGATTACAGATTCGTCTGCCAGGTTTTTATAAGTGCTCACAATAACGTTGTTGACACATCGTGAAATCACTTCGGTTTTATCAACATCTAAGCCTTCGTCAGTGATACCATCATCATCATCGTCACAAGACGAAAATCCAAGCATTACTGCTCCAACGATAAAAAAATAGAAAAGTAGATTTAGTTTTTTCATTATTGTTATTTTTGGTTAATTATTAAAAAATCCTGCATAAGCAATCCCCACGCTAAATGTGCCTTCATTGTTGTACTGACTGCTAAAAATGCGGTGTGAATATTCGGTTTTTATAACTATATCTTTAAGTGGTTTGTAGTTCAAACCAACTGAGATTTTTTGTCGTCCCCAACATTCATTATCAATAACGCTACCCTGCGTTTTTAACATTGAATCGTAATAATCATAGCGCCCAAAAAAGAAAAGAGTACGGTTTGATGGTATTATTTTGAAAAAAGAACCAATGTTATAACCTGCTTCAATGCCTGTGGCTATGGCATCGGAAGCCACAGGCTGACTGGGCGATGGCGAGTCCTGTCGCATACTCTTGTTGGCAGAGGTTATGGCCTCAGAGTCTGAAAGGTGTCCGTAATCGAAATTACCACGTATAATGATATTGTCGGCTTGATAATGGAAATCGAATGCGCCAATACAAACAGTACCGTTTATATTTTCGAATTTACTGGGCGAAAGGGTGTTCTTTGCACTATTCCCCACGTACCCACTAACAGCGCAACGTAGATTTTTAACCGAATAATTATCAATACGCAAAACGCCTGCATAGCTGGTTGCCATCTTAAACTCATATGGACTTCCTGTTCCGCTTTGTATCCACGTTGATGATCCAAAACGGTCGGCATCGAGACCTGCTACGAACTGAACTTCGTAACGCCATTGTTTTGTTTTTCCCCAAAGGCTTACACCTGTTTCGTGCCAGGTACAAGGCAAAATAGTATTTTCCCCTTCGGGACGATAAACGGTAAAAAACTCGGTAGGCATATGGTGTTGATTGGTTAAACCTATCGGAACAACAATGTGTCCCATTTTGAGGTTAAAAGCAGGAGAAAAACTTTTCTGAATCCAAAATTGTTCCAATGCCACTTCACCACCTTGTTCCACTTCACTTTCATACTCTCCGGTTTCTTCTTTCTCAATCTCAACAGCCGATTCGGTACCTCCGTGTTCAAATTCAATTTCGCTTTGCATCGTCCAACCTCCTCCAAAATCGTATTCAACATAAAATACAACGTGTGGTAAATCGAACTGACCATAACCATCATTATCGGCGTAGGTTGCAGCGTCGGTATATCGCTTATAATTATTACTGTAAAACATTCGGCTCATTACCGCTTCACCATAACCGCCAAGGATTAGACGACTTTCGTTTTTCACAGTTGTCATGTTTTGTCCATATCCTTTTACGAATACAGCTATTACAATACAGATTAGTAAACAAACCCCTTTTCTCATCTGATAATATTTTCTTTTTTAAATGATTCTCAAGTGTATCATATTTCAACAGTCGAAATTACTGATGATAAGAAAAGGGTGAAATCCCAAGAAGTTGGTATTTTTTAGTGATAATTGTGGCTATAAATAGCAGTAAATAGGGAGGTACTAAATGACCGGGGGGACAAAATGGGTGAGTAGTATAACCAATAAGTGGAGAAATATAAATATGCGTAACTATCTATTCGTGTGCAGTTTCATTGCCAGTCACTGCACCCAGCAAAGAAAGGTTCTCTTTAATCAAATTACGAACAAATAAAAAACTAGAACGCTGGCCTTAAATGCAGTATGTAACAAACGAATTGACCAATGCTTCTCTATTGCTAAATCAGAATTAACTTTTGATCCACCCAACATCTAACAAGTGGCTTTACGAATAGAAAAATAATAATGTCCCTATGAATTGGTGTTGCTACTTATCGTTTGAATGTTATCAACTAAACGTTAAATCAACTGACAATACAATCAGGTTGGTTGCGTTGGCATAATGAATTAGTATAGATCAAATGTGGATAAAGTGCAGATAACACTCCCCTACGAATTACCGCTCGGCTATGCCATTTGGTTTAAAAAACACCCACATTGGGGCAAGCCCTGGCTATTTTTTAAAAACAAAAATTCAAAGAATAATACCGCCTGCACCCAATAATAAATACCAGAGATTTATATAATAACTTTTATTTTGCTTTTGCTTCTCTTGGCCTAATCACCATTCTGTCGTAAATAATTAAAGCTAAGATAGTAACAACACCAATACCAGTAATGACATACCAAATTTTGTTAGGATTATAGTTATCCCAAATAAATTGTGTCATTTGAGTTTCTGTCATTCCCAGTTTTTCGGAAGCAGCTGCGAAGTAATTATTTTTTGTAAACTCCTGCGTGATTTCCGGCATCGCAATTCCTCTGTTTGCCATTTCAACCTGCAACAGACTTAATTTATCAGACCATGCCTCGTAAAGATTACCTGAAACAAATGTTGTTAAGAAATTCCCCAGGAAAACCGGCAGGAAATAAGTACCCATATATAAAGCTTCTTTTCCTTTAGGCGATATTAAGGCTATAAATGAGGAGAAGGTTGGATTTGTCATCATTTCCCCAATTGCAAAAATCATGATACCGAGTATGGTATATAAGCCATTGCCTGTGTAGAAAGTAATTCCGATACCTATAGCTGCAATAATAAACCCGGTAATCATTGCACTAACATGTCGCATTCTTAATACAAAAAATGAAACTATTAGCTGGAATAATATGATTGAACCGGCATCCAGGTTAATTAACATCTCCGGATTAACCGAGTTACCACCTCCACTCATTGCACTGGCCAGCCAGGGGGAAACCTGTGCGATTGAGTCGTGTAACGCTTTTGTATTTACCCAATCTTCAATAAAAGTTGGGAGTGTGTAAAAAAGTTGATTAAACATCGTCCAGAAACCTACCATTATAATCAGCAATACGGATAGACGACTGTCTTTAACGGCTTCCCAAATTTTAATTACAGAGCTTTTAATGGCTTCTGAAATTGTTTCCGTATTTTTCTCTTTATCCTTTTCTTTATAAAAAAGTAATAGTACGATCAGGTTTATTGCAATAACAACAGCTGCCTGAATAAATATTATTTTCCAGCCAAATTGAGTGCGTAATGTAGATGAGAAAGCCGGGCCAATAAACCCACCAATATTCACCATCATATAAAAAATTCCAAACCCTAAAGTAGAATTGGATTCGTCTGTATTTTTGGTAACAATGGCAGAAGCAACCGGTTTAAACATAGCAGCACCCACAGCGACCCATAAAAATACAATAAATACCATTGTAAAAGATTGCACATGACCCATTACATAGTAACCTGAGCCCAATAGTACATAGGCGATCACCAAAGATAATTTATAGCCAATTTTATCTGCAATAACGCCTGTAACTAATGGCAATATATATAGAATCGCGGTTACAATTCCCATTATTTGTCCTTTTTCGGTATGCGAAAAACCAAGTCCACCTTCGTCAGTCGATCCGGTTAAGTACAGTGCTAACACTGCAAACAATCCATACCAGGCCCAGCGTTCTAAAAGTTCCATCATGCTGGCAAGCCAAAATCCTTTACTATAGGATTTCATTACGCCAAAAAAAGATTTTTTGCCTGTAGTACTCATTTTATTTAGTTTTTATGATTTTTTCCTGTATTTCAAGTCTTTTACTATAAATATTATCAAGCAATTCTTCAATCATGGCGTCCTTGCTTTATATGTCTTTTATAGTTTTCCGACACTATAAGTGAGTCAAAACATTCATGACTCAAAGTTAGTTATTTATGCACACGTTGACATTTTTTGAGTTAAAAAGTCATTACATAGTTCTTACGAGAAAAGGCCTGCTTATGCACCATGACTATTCGAAGAACGATTACCTTCGTGAATAAACTCACATTTTCCGAACTTCTAAAACCCTGAATCTGAAATTATATTATCAAGTTCCTCCGTTTTCTTTCTAATACTAATCAGCAAATATATTATGGTAATAAAAAAATATTTCTATTTTTGCACCCGACTAACATATGTGATTTTACGCATATAATATTAATTAGAAATGTACGACTATCTAAAAATAATAAAAGCACTGGCCGATATAACAAGGCTAAAAATTATTTGGCTGCTGACTAACATTGACGAAAAAATTTGTGTTTCAGAGATTGTAGAAGTGTTGGAAGAGCACCAATATAATGTGTCGCGACATTTAAAAATATTGAAAGATGCCTCTTTAATTCAAGAAGTAAAAGAAGGGAAATGGGTTTTCTATTACCTGGTTCCGGTCAACAATCAATTTCATCATTTCATTCAAAAAGCGATTTCATCAATTCCTGAAACAGAAATGACTATAGAAATGGTGCGGTGTAAAAATCTGCTACAAATCCGTGAGAAAGAAGGAGGAATCCAGTAATATTTACAATAGTAGCAAAGATTAATATTTTTTTGATAAAACATATGCGGAAATACGCATATAACAGATTAATTTTTAAAACAAAGAATGCCATGAACGAAAAACTTAGTTTAGCCTTAGATGAATTTATACACGTAGGTGTAGCACTCATTTTAATTATTGCCCTGGTATCAGTTCTGACAGGTCTTATACGAGCATTTATTCCTCAGGAAAGGCTTCAGAAACGACTGTCGCAGACAGGGAAGTACAGTGGGTTAATGGGAGCTCTATTGGGAATTCCAACACCCTTTTGCAGTGCATCAATGGTCCCCGTATCTATGGGAATGATAGAAATGGGCGCCCCGTTTTCAATGGTTTTTTCGTTTTTACTTTCTGCCCCTTTGGCCAATTTTGTTGTAGTTGGTTTTATCCTTGGCGTCTTCGGGTGGAAAGTGGCTTTGATATATTTTCTGGTTGTTTTTATTGGTGCTGTATTAATGGGCACCATTGCAGGAAAAACATCGTTGAAAAATGAAGTAAAACGAATTGACTTAAATTCCGGCGCGTCCCGTTCGAAATGCGCTACCAGACCAACTAACAACTGTAATCCGGCAGCAGTAGATTTTAGTCAGGTAAGTTGCAGAGCTTCAGCGCCGGCAACAGAATCGGAATGTTCTGCGATCTCGACGCCATGCTGTAGCCAAACAAAAAAGACAAACCCAAAGCTCAATGAAGCATTTACCTTCGCGTGGGCATTATTCAAGCGCATATTCCCCTATGTTTTGGTGGGAGCACTTATCAGCGCAGCTTCAGCCATTTTTGTTCCCGACGCATGGGTTCAAAAACATTTGGGCAGTAACAGCCCATTGGCCATTCCAATTGCAGCCACAATCGGGATTCCGTTGTATTTACGAATTGAAATGGCCATTCCAATCTTAAAAGCGCTTATTGTAAAAGGGATGAGCATGGGCGCAGCCATGTCTTTAATTATAGGTGGAACAGGCGCCAGTCTGCCCGAAATAGCAATTATTTCATCAATGCTCAAACCTAAGGCAATTGCGGCCTTTATTCTTTCTGTAATGATAATGGCCATTACGGGCGGTTTTATCTTTTACTTTTTCTTTTAATCGCGGCTATAAAAACATTCGCCAGCTTTAATGATAAGCGAATCCGGTTGCTGTAAGTCTGATAATTCTTCTTACAAATGAAAAAATCAGCAAAAAAACACTGCTTTGGTTAGCTACATTGGTAGTAATCGAATCGTTTTTCATTGATAATAATAGAAACAATTCAACTGACGCAACAGCGGATTTTACCGATCAAAATGAAGTACGGGCAAAAGAAATATACCTCCTGCAGCTCCCCTGAATGATTTGAGGAGACAGAGGTGTTACATGGTTGCCATCAGTGATTTGATAACCTTGAATGGATTCTAGCACTGCCGCATTAAATCTTCTGCCCTGCTCTGGCCCGTGATTCATGGTTTACCCAGAAATCGGCGCCAAAGCAGGGCTATTCCACATCTATATAACTGTTTATTAGCGCCTCCTGTTGCTTCGATTTACATGTGAATTGCTTACAACACTGTCTGGAACAGCTTCTCATTCTTAAAAATTCCAGAACCGGATCAAAAGTGATTTTATATTGAAGAAAGTTCAGATGTAGTGTGGATTACAAATCTGCACCGCCGTGCAGCTGAGCCTCTGGTGTTTCGAAAAAGTCGTTGCCAGCGAGGTCAGTTCGTGCTTAATTTACTTTAGTCGTACGATACGTTTAGCAGAGCTGAATATCCGACTTCTAATAAATTCGGGCACAAAACAGACCAAAAGATATTCACGTTTCCAACGGTAACATTTTAAAAAAAATACCATTGCCACAAACAAGAAAAGAGCGGCGCCTCCCGCTACCTGAAGAGGATACAAAAGCACATTCTCTTGAGGAATAATCATTGGAATAAGAGCAATAGCAAATGCCGGAGCGAAAGGTTCACCTGCAACTTCAATAAACCAAAATAGAGATGCAAAGAGTAACAGCACCGTATTTACTTCCGAAAGCCCCACAACATCATGCAAAACATATTGAAAAGACGCCCCTAAGATTGCAAAAACTACTAATACTAAAAAAACCTGCACGGGACGATTACGAAAACCTGCCGAAGAAGAGCTAAATTCAACAAATGTAACCACCAGAGGCGGTACAATGATATACATTTTATCGGTGTACACGGAAAACACCGCTATAAACATTAATCCAACAAGTAATTTCATCCAATGCCATAAGCTATGCCGATAATGATTTTTGTTTGAACTAAAATCAATAACCTGACGCAATCCTTTTTTCTCAAAAGCCCACTGAACACAAACTAATATAAGGCTTATTGAAAAAACAGAAAGAGGATAAACCCAGGAATGAGTACCCAGCAGCACGGGCAACATAGAGGCAGAAATAACAGGGATTAAAGTAGTACGGGTCACAAAAAGACAAAGAGAAGTAAATGTAAATGAAATGGCAATATTTGCAAGAACAGGTAAAGGCGAATAGCGCACAAGACAAACACCAAAAAGAGCACATACTGTCATCAGCAACACGACCATTGGTCTACTTACAGTCCAGACTTTCTTATTAATAATCCACAATCCAATTATCAGTGCTGCAACTTCCGGAAATATAATTTCTTTCTCACCAAACCATTCTGAAACTCCCACCATCAAACCGATCATGATTAAACCAAATATGTAGCGGATCAATTTAGGTTTATTCATTTTTTAGACACATGTTTATTTGATTCTGCTGCAAAGATAACATTATGTGATCAAACAAACAGGAGCAAAATAATATAAGATATTATACCAATGCCAATCAGTTACGAAAACCAATCAATAGATTAAGGGCCCTATGCCGGTGCGAAATTCCTGATAAGGAAAGCGACATCTCCGAGCGACACCCGGAGTCAATAAACCAGTCCAGCTGAATAATTGTTGTTACTACGATAATTTTCATAAACATGAAGAAGCCATCGAATTGACAAAAGGGTAAATTTCAAGTCAAAAAGGGACTGATTTTCAACGTATGAATTACATCGATTACTTGTATCTCAGTCAGTGGTAATTGCCGGGGGCGTACTGATCACTTCATATACATCTATATGGGCAATAGGATTTCTTTAATTAAAAGATTTTCGAAATTCTAATGGTGACATTTCAGTTTTACTCTTAAACAGCTTATTAAATGATGTAGGGTATTCGAAACCTAAATTATATGCAATTTCACTAATAGACAAACGAGTTGTTGAAAGTTGCTCCTTCGCTTTTTCAATCAGTTTATCATGAATATGCTGTTGTGTGCTCATTCCTGTTAAAGACTTCAACATACTACTTAAATAATTTGAGGAAAGGTTAAGCTCTTTGGAAATACCTTCAACAGTCGGTAAGCCAAGTTCTATTAAATTATCCTGATCAAAATAATTCCGCAATAAATTTTCTATTTGCTCTAAGAGTAGATGCCCAGATTTATTGCGAGTGATAAATTGTCGTTCATAAAACCGTTCTGCATAATTTAACAACAATGCCAACAGCGACACAATGACTTTCTGACTAAATTTGTCAATATTGGCTTGATATTCTTTTTCGATATTTTTAAAAATACCGATCATCATTTGTTCTTCATCTTCAGACAAAAACAGAGATTCACTAATAGAATATCCAAAAAAATCGTATGACTTAATTGCTTTAGCTAAAGCTGTATTCCATAAAAAGTCCGGATGTATTAAAAGTAACCAACCTGTAGGTCTTAATTCCCCACTCACATTAATATTTGGATTTCTTTCCATACTCATCACTTGATTTGGTGCTAAAAAAGTCATCAAACCTTCGTTAAAGTCGTATTCTTTTTGGCCATAAAACATTTTGTAAGGCACATTTCGTTTTAAGCCAATAGTGTAATATTCCTGTACTAGTTTTAACCCTTTTAAATCTTCGGGAAATCTAACCTTGCTAAAATCAATCAAACTTATTAATGGATGTCTTGGTGCAGAAAGATTTGCAAAATGATGATAATCAATAATTCTTGAGATACGTTTTAGCTTTTCCATATTCTTATTTATATGTAATAACTCAACCACGCTATGAAAAGCACCCAGGCTGGCCATTGTAATTAAAATGATATAAACATTGCCAGTGCAGCCAAAATCCCCATTATTATTGCTGTTAAAAACTGTTTCACAATGATTTTTATAAAATTACGCCATACCACCGTTAACCCCAATATTCTGAGAGTTAATCCACTTAGCTTCGTCACTCGCTAAAAAAGCAACCACTTCTGCAATATCACTGGGCTCACCAATACGATTAAAAGATGAAAGGGATGCTAAACGGTCTACAATTTCTTTCGGTTTCCCTTTCATAAATAATTCAGTATTTGTTGGTCCTGGCGAAACAGAATTAACATTTATACCTCGGCTACCTATTTCTTTAGAAAAAACTCTGGTAAGTTGCTCAACAGCAGACTTAGTAGCTGCATATACTCCATAAGTTGGTAACATCAAACGATTTACAGAAGAAGAAACATTAATTATGCTTCCATTTTCAGCAAGTTTTGTTGCTGCCTCCCTCAGAGTATTGAAAACACCCTTAACATTGGTACTAAACTGACGTTCGAAATCTTCATCAGTAGTGTCTTTTATTAATTGATTACTCATAATTCCAGCATTATTGACCAAAACATCGACCTTGCCAAAATGCGTAATTGTTTCATCAAATAAACGTACTACGTCATCCTTATTACTAACATCAGCCTGAATACTAACAGCTTCACCTCCATCATAAAGAATGTCTTTAACAACATTTTCTGCAAATTCCCTACTGCCTGCATAATTAACAACAACTTTTGCTCCACTTTTTGCCAATGTTTTTGCTATTTCTGCACCAATTCCTTTGGATGAACCTGTTACCAAAGCTACTTTACCTTCCAGATTACTCATAAATTCTTTGTTTTAAATTAATAATACAAAGTTAAGAGATGTTGTATCTTAAAACTTTTCCAAATCTGTGTTTAAGTTGTCGTTATCTAATATTATTGTCAACGGACCTATAATGTCATCTTTATTTATTTCAAAAAAACCACTTCCAAAAAAGGAAAGAGACACAATAAGTAAGCACAGTTTGATGAACACGTCCTTTCTTTCCTGTTGCAATGGCACTGCTTCGACCTGCATATGGACTGCGACGGGTTACGTTGTTGCTTCGTAACAAAACAGGTTGAAACTGCTTTTCATGCTCAATTCTGGTTTTTGTTTGAACTAAAATCAATAACCCGACGCAATTCCTTTTTTCTCAAAAGCCCACTGAACACAAACTAATATATGGCTTATTGAAAAAACAGAAACAGGATAAACCCAGGAATGAATTCATGTGAATGTAATTCAGTTTTTAGCTAATCGCCGCATTGCTCCAAAATTCAATTGGTTTAATGGATTTGGCCGTGCAGAGATGGAGAATCCTAAATGCGGCAAGGATTACAAAGTCGTGCCAGCGAGGAACCTGACCGGATTGCTAGTCAATAGGCACGCATGGGCAGGGCAGAGCACGGCCAATATCCTTATGCGTTATTTCCAAATTTTGGTATTCAAATCCAGATCTTCAACTAAGCCTGTTAACAATTGAAAATACTCATAATTAGACCTGATAAAATCATTATCCGTTACTGGTTTTTCTAAACTTATTTCAAATAAATTTACTTTCGTTGGAATTGCAACATACAGCCAGTTGTCGATAAAGGAAAATGATACATCCTTATTTACTTTTATTTTAAAATCAATCAATCGTTGCATTAAACTTGTGGAAAGTAAATAACGGGATTCCACCTGGTCTTCACTTATAACATCAAATTCTTTATTAAACAAAACATCTTCTAATACAACCATCGAAGCATTATCCATTGTGCCAAATATATTCATCCTGATTTTCCTGAAAACAGATATGCTGGAATTAGGTATTACAATTGTTTTTGAAGTGAATATTTTGTTAAACTCTACTGCTACAAAAATGCCATTAAAAAAATAGTAATTACTCTTTGAATAAGCCTGAACTTCTGAAAAACATATATTTGTATCTCCAATACGACATTCTGTAAAATCATCACCCGTACTTCTATATACTGTCTTTTTAAAAAGGAGGCTTTTTCTTAGTATACCAGCACTCATTCTTTGCCTGGGAATGTATCTTACCTCGTCATAAAAATAATCAAGTAAATTTTCAATTACGTCCCTTTTGAAGAGAGGTCCTAACTCTTTGAAAGCTCTACGAACACGCCCACTTAACATTCCAAAGAAAGTAGCTGCAAACACAATTGAAATAATGAGAGCGAAGCCAAATTGAAAAATAAAAAACAGTAGAACGGATACTACAACTCCAATTTTCCCAAACGTATATATATTACGGACTTTTTTAGCAGCCAGGGACCTTAAACCTTCGATTTCTTCTAACTTGGGATAAATCCTATTATAGAAATCATCAAAGTTTTTTGTCTTATCAGTCATTAAGGTTGTTTATTAAAACAATTCAGAAGCTTTTATATTTTTCCTTTCCACGTCGATGGCTTCAAACACTTTCTTTTCTTTATACCCCAACATTCTGGCAATGATATTTGATGGAAACATTTGAATAATATTATTATACTCTGTTACAGCAGTATTGTAATACCTTCTTGATGCAGAGATTTGTTCTTCAGCGGACGTCCAATTTGCCTGTAAGCTTAGGAAGCTACTATCAGCCTTTAATTGGGGGTAATTTTCTACATTCATAAATAAACCGTTCACTTTTCTTTGAATCTCATTATGCTTTTCAACTTTCTGCTCCTGGCTTTTTTCTTCAATTACCTGAGAACGTAACTTTGTGATTTCAACGAAAACAGATTTTTCATGTTCCATATACCGTTTTGTTACTTCCACCAAATTAGGAATCAAATCATATCGCTTTTTTAACATTACATCAACCGATGCAAATGCATTAGCTACTTCATTTTTGCGTTTTACAATAACATTATAGATAATAATCAATGTAATTACAAAAAAAGCTACTATACCTATTAAAACCATGTTCATATTATTTTATCGATTAATTACAATATTTTATACCAGGGGCAGCAAAGAGTTGCGATTTTATTTTGTCAAGCTACAAGAAAAGTTGAATCTGACTATATCCCTTCGCATTTCACTGAAACCTATTGGCTATACAGCATTATTTGTAGAATTTTCTTCGTTAAAAAACCTATCCAATTTTGTTTCGTAAGAGTCCTCGATTTTTAATATATATATCGCAGCAAAAATTCTATTTTCCACTTTTAGAAAATCAAATTCGTTCCGAGCATTCCATAACCCAGTGCTTGTAGAAAGGTCTCCCATAGCAAATATCATATCATATAAATCTTTATATCGTTTGTCTCTGCTTGCAATTTGCAAAATGTATTCCATATAACATCCAAAAGGATTAATAGATAAACATGTTATATAATCAACATTGTTCAAAATGGTATCTTTATATTTTAATTGATTTATGTGCGCATCCAATCTCCAGAAAGCATTATAAGCCCCTTTGTCTATGCTTTGAAGAAAATTGTATTTTTCTTTTCAATAAATGGAACGATCCTTTTTCCCTCTTGCAGACTTTCCCCATAAATTTCAAAAAAATCATGGTAAGCGTCTGCTACATTTTTATTATTGGTAATACTCACTACAGCACTATCAACAAAATCAACCATAGATGCGATATTCTCTATTTCTATGTCAGTAAATATTTGGCATAAATTCTTATCAGCTGTAAAGTCAATTCGGTCATATTTGTCATTTTCGCAAGAAAATAATCCGGTCACAATTACTAAGGTTAATAGAATTATAAAGTTTTTCATGTGTTTAAATAGTATGGATACTCTTATTTTCTGACTAACTGCAATAATCTGCTTAATCAGGTATGTAATTACCGGTATGTTAAAAATGCTATATAGTGTTTGTCTATAAAGTCAACTACTTCGTTATGCTTGTCATAAAAACAGTCATTTACGAAAAGTAAACGCCTTGATTTTTATGACTTCACGAGCCTCGTATTTGAACTTTATATTTCAAACACTTAGTTTATGGACAGGCACTAAATAGTACTTACATAATATATCTATATCAAGCGAAGACATCTGATCAATAGCCTTCATGTCGATTTCATAAAAACGACCTACTAATATACTCAAAACTATCACTCAATAAAAAATAATTGAGATAATCAGCTTTTGAATGAAAGCGCCCCTGCTCTGGTTGGCAATCAGGAAATCCCATAGTGGACTTGCACACCAAGTTATTTGCCATGCACGGCACGCACGAAAAGGGGTGAAAAACAGAATTGTTTTTCACCCCTTTTTATATGCTAAAGCATGCTTTTATAAGTCGAACATCACTTTAACCCCAATACGAAGATAGTTAGCTCCGCCAAGGGTATATTTGAGCTCCGGGCAGATATTCATCTTATCGCCTGCCGCTACTTTCAATCCAAATCCAAGGTTAAGACCGGTGTCAGAACCGGTAACAGAGTCATCGAACCCCCCAAAGCCCCCAAAACCGTCCAAATCCAAATCGATTTTAAAAAAGGTCATATTTAATCCACCAATGGCGTACAGACTTCCAATATTTTGTAGTTCGGTCAATTGATAATTGACATCTAAATCCAATGCAGACCAGTTTGTGTAATCCTTTTTCAAGAAATAAGTAAACGAAGGAGCAGCACTCCATTGGTCATTAAACTGGTAGTTACCATGGGCACTGAACCCAATATTATTGATTTTGGTTCCGTAAACAATTCCTGCACCGGCACTGATTTGTGCATTAGCCCGGGAAATTCCAAAAAACAGAACAGCAACCATCAGTGCTTTAAATAGATTTTTCATGATAATAGGTATAAATTGTTTTAAATAATTGAAATAATAAGTTTGTAGATCAGGTATATTTTACGTTAAACAGGCGTTTGCCTATTGATTCAGTTTATTTCCCCTGTCTTAGTTTCAGCATTTTTTGCATCATGTCGTAAGTCTGGCGTAACTCTTCGTCACTGGCTTCTTTCATTTCCGGGTCGTCTTGCGTTGCGGCCGCTTTCCATTCTTCAAACGATAAGTTCCGGAGTTTATCCATGCCTTCCTCCATCTCATTTTGACTTGATTGGTAGTCTTCAGGCATCATATAACTATCATTTTTATGAATGGGGAAATCGGGTAATGAAAAATGGGCATCCGGCACCGAAATATTCCATCGAATGCTGGTCGCCCGGGTAACGGTTTTAATACCTAAAGCGGTCATTTCCATTTTAAGCATCACCCCCTTATAAATCCACTGTTTTCCGCCCATCAGCTCCCATACTTCACAGTTATATCCGAGAAAATCCTCGTTGCCCAGCTTTTTTCCGCCCATACTCTCCACCATATTTTTGCCAACATCACCGACATCACCCTCCGGGTGCAAGGAACCGGACATATCCATGGCCATATCTCTGCCCAAATAGATTTTTTGGTTGTCAAAACCCACCGAAAAACTCTCGCCGTTATCCAACTTATTCATTGAATGCTTATGTGTGGACTCCGTTTTCTCATTTCCAAAAATCTTCGTGGTAGTTGTCTGATCCAGTTTAGTTTCCTTCAACTCAACGGCGCCCCATTCTTTAAAAAAGAGCTTTTCGGTGCCGGAGCCTGTTATTGTACTGCCCATTACATTTCCTGAAGTAGTGGTAACGTATTCCACAATCCCGGACTTTACATCGTAGCGCTTTAGCTTATTTTGGGCTGCGGTATTGTTATTGATAAGAGCAATAACGAATGACAGAAACAAGGTTATGGTTTTCATTTTACTGAAGTTTAAAGTGTGTGTTGTTGAAGGCTGCTTTTACATTCAGGCTCAAAGTCTTCTGTAACCCTCGTTTAAAAATCATAGGTCAACACCTGTTCTACAACTATGGTGGCGGTTAAAGTTCTGGGGTCGCCCAATAAACTGAGTCCGGATACATCGACTTCAATTTTTTTGCCGGTTCTTTTAATGGTGCCGTCAGTGGCAACAAATCCGTTATTCCCGATAACTGCGCCAAAGTCAAGAGTCACTGCGGCCACACCATAGGAAATTTCAGTGGTAGATCCATCATCACCTACACCTATAATTATCAGACCAAAGGGAGTCTCCCCGGTACCTGCGATGCCAATACTGCCACCAGATACCAGAAGCGAGCCAGGATCGACTTCGGTGTAAGTGACTCCCTCATATTCCATAATAAAGCTTGTTTCGGCAGACTCTTTTTCCATCTCTTCCACCTCATCATCTTTGCTGCAAGAGGTTAGAACTAAAGTAAATAAGCTAAATAAAATAGCGATTGAAAAAATTGAAGTTTTCATAAAAATAAATTTTGTGTTAGTGATTATTATGGATCTTAAAATTTTACAAATTCAACCCTTCGGTTATTGGCTTTTCCTTCGGCCGTACTATTTTCGCCAATGGGTTTACTTTCGCCCCAGCCTGTTGATTTTAGACGATTGGCAGAAATCCCCATAGTTATTAAGCGATTCATCACAGCCCTGGCACGTGATTCCGATAGTGTTTTGTTTAAGGCCTCGTCGCCATCGCTGTCGGTGTGCCCCTCTACACTGAAGTTAAGCCCGGGCTGCTTTTGCATGATTTCAAAAATTTCATTAATGGCGCCATTACTTTCGGGTTTTATGGAAGCCTTATTCACATCGAAGCGAATGCCGTTTACGATAATTTTACCGTCGGAAAGCACACGATCGTAGTATTTAACGCCCCCTTCGGCGATACGTATATTTTTAAAGCAGAGGGTCTTATTCCTTTTTCACTCTGCAAAACAGGCTTGTAAAGTCAATCCTGATGAATGGCCATAATAGAACTCGCCGCCAAAGTCATTTCCCTGTGTGAGAATAGTTTTCTCAAGGCTCGTTTCATATGTTTAAATTTATCTTTCAATGGTCATATGGAACTCTCGATGAATTTTAATCATTCTGCTGTGTGTATTTTAGAATGCTAAAATTCATGTTCGTTTCATCTCCGTATTTTCTTGATTTTGATAAAGTAAAAGTAGAGGCCTTTTTCAGTGTTTTGGGCGCTAATTTGAAAACGACAGCTCTCGTCTTGAATTCGCTATCTTTTCAGCAGTATTTGCTTAGTACATGACCAAATGATATTATCTATTGAAATTCAACAGAATAAATGTGAGATAAAAGAGGAAACGCCAGGTATCAGGAACGAAGTGATTTGATGGACCGGTTGATAAACTGCCCGGGAAAGATCTATAGGCTGATTGGAATTTGTCGGTAATGACTGGCTTCAATTACTCTATGACAATAAAATATGATGTTGCGTTAGTATTCGTAAATACTTGAAACAACATTTATAAAGACAACTTAAAAACATCAATTCATGGTTGTAAGAGCAGGGGGCTACATAAAATGATAAATAGAGACACTATTAAAGGGCTATTATTTTTAAAAAATAAATATTTTGTTATTTATGCTGTCAAGAATTCTTTTACAATCCATACTTTTCCTTTTCTTTATATCATTTCGGAATGGAAAAAAGTTTAAAAATAGATCAGGGTATACCCACAAAAGTGCTTTTGACGCTGGCAATTGTAGCAGGCGTTTCAGTGGCCAATCTGTATTATAATCAGCCACTGTTAAATATGATTCGTACCGATCTTCATATTACCGAATTCCACGCCAATTTTATTTCAATGATTACTCAGACAGGCTATGCTGCCGGTCTTTTTTTTATTGTACCGTTGGGTGATTTGGTCAAAAAAAAGAACATAGTACTTATAAATTTTGCACTCTTAATTATATCGCTTATAACAATAGGCCTTTCACGAAATATATGGGTGCTTTTAACTGCTTCATTTGTTACCGGGGTTTGTTCTATTGTGCCACAAATCTTTGTACCCATAGCCGCTCAATATTCTATTCCAAAAAACAGGGGACGAAATGTCGGAATAATTATTTCCGGGTTACTTACAGGCATATTGGCATCGCGGGTATTCAGTGGTATTATGGGGGAATATTTTGGCTGGCGTGCTGTGTTTTTTATAGCGGCGGTCATTATGGTAATTGCGACTGTTGTGATCATGATTGTGTTGCCTGAAATCAATCCAACATTCAAAGGTAATTACAGAGGACTCATGAAGTCGATCCTATCACTGATCGTTAAACAGCCGCGGTTACTGGTCTATTCATCCAGAGCCGCGTTAGCTTTTGGCTCCTTTTTAGGCATGTGGTCAACATTGGCTTTTAAGATGCATTTAGCCCCATTTCATGCCGGCAGTAATATCATAGGACTTCTGGGTCTGTGCGGAATAGTAGGGGCGCTATCAGCCTCTTTTGTGGGTAAATATGTCAAACAGGTCGGGGTAAGAAACTTCAATGTGATTGGTTGCTTTTTAATGTTAACAGCATGGAGCATATTCGTCTTTGGGGAAAATAGTTATGCAGGGATAATTTCCGGTATCATATTATTGGATATAGGTATGCAATGTATTCAGCTCAGCAATCAGGCTTCAATATTTGATGTATGTCCGGAAGCCTCCAGTCGTATTAACACCATATTTATGACGACCTATTTTATTGGCGGTTCCTTAGGAACATTGCTGGCCGGTATTGCCTGGAAAATTGATCAATGGCACGGGGTTGCTTTTACAGGTATGCTTTTAATTATTTGTTCACTTTTAATTACTATAATAGAAAAGGCCCTGTCCGGACATTCTGAATAAGAGTCCGGCTATAAAGTCCACCTGTTGCGCTTTTTTTGCTTTGAAAAAAATCATTTACAGGAGTCAACTCACAAGTTCAGAGCTGCGCAAGCCCTGAAATTAAACTTTATAACCAAACTCACGACTTTATGGACAGGCAATAAACAGATTGATTTTTGAGTCCCGGCTTATTCCATAAAAAGCCAAACAGCCTGAAATAAAACGGGATTCGGAATTTAACTATCCATCCAACAGACTATCCAAAATTCCACCGGTACTCTCTTTACGACTGTTGGAACTTCGTGGGGAAAGTTGATTGATAAGCTTACTGATGGGCATTGATTGCAACCACACTTTCCCGGTTCCCTGCAAGGTAGCAAGAAACAAGCCTTCGCCACCAAAAATCATCGATTTAAGGTTTCCGGCCCGTTGAATGCTAAAGTTGATGCCTTCCTGGAAACCAACCACACAGCCGGTGTCAACGCGCAATGAGTCACCGTGTAATTCATGTTCAATAACCGTACCGCCTGCATGGATAAATGCCATACCATCACCCTGCAATTTTTGAAGTATGAAACCTTCACCTCCAAAAAATCCGGCTCCCAGTTTTTGATTAAAATGCAGGCTTATTTTTGTTCCTAAAGCGGCACATAAAAAGGCATCACGCTGCACGATGACCGAGCCGCCCATTTGACCTAAATCAACGGGCACAATAGTTCCCGGATAGGGCGCTGCGAAGGCAACGTGGCTTTTCCCGGTGCCCCGATGGGTAAAGTGAGTAATAAAGATTGATTCGCCGGTTATTTTGCGCGAAGCTGCGGATAATAATTTTCCGAACAATCCTTTATCAGGTTCCGATCCGTCTCCCATTTTTGTGACAAAATCGATTCCGTCTTTCATGTACAACATGGCGCCGGCTTCGGCAATAACGGTTTCTTGCGGGTCCAGCTCTATTTCGACATACTGAATGTCGTGACCTCCAATTTTGTAATCTACTTCGTGTGATTTCATTCTAATTTGAGTTTATGGTAAAATTCTAAATACATGTTTTTAATCAAAAACAGGTCCAGATTGGTTTTATCTCCTTTCCATTTTTAATACTGAAAATTAACGATTATCAAAATAAATAAAAAAGGGGAGGCGTGTTTCTTCCCTTAAAACGTCGGAATAGAGTGTGAATAAATTATTTGTCAACACATTCAAATTTTAAAAGGCAAAAAAATATTTTTGATTAATAAAGAGGGTATTGGGGTTGTTTTCTCCCGTGACATGGAAGAATGGGGATTAGAGCATCTCCAGTAGTTCAACCAGTTTTTTCATTTGTCGCAGTGAAACGGGAATTTCTCTTTTGTCTTTCATAATGATAAATCCCCCGTCGGTTTTGTCGACTTTTTTGATGTGGTTCAGGTTCACCAGGAAAGATTGATGAGCCCGGTAAAAGCCATATTCGCTGAGCAAAGATTCGTAGTCTTTGAGGCTTTTGGACACCAGAATCTCTTCATTACCTTCGAGATGAAACGTGGTGTAGCTGTTGTCACTTTTGCAGAAACAGATGTCTTTAACATCAACAACATGTAACGACTCCGAGGTTCGTAAAACCAGTTTTTTAGTTTGCATCTCGTGTTTAAACGAATCCATCAAGATGTCTACCTGCGGCTGTGAATCTTCGTTCTCTTGAATGGCTGTTACGGCCCGTTTAATGGCTTGTTGAAATTCCGTTTCGTTCACCGGTTTAAGGATATAATCGAGCGCACTAAACTTAATGGCTTTAATGGCAAACGAATCGAAGCCTGTGATAAATACCACCTTAAAAGTGTAGGGTTGTAGTTGTTGCAAAAGTTGAAAACCGGTACCATCGGTGAGCTCTATATCGAGTAATACCAGGTCCGGCTTTTGGGTCTTAACCAGATCAATGGCAGACTGAATCGAGTTGGCAGTTCCGACCAATTGTATTTCAGGAAAAGACTCCGATAGCAACCGGGCATTTATCTCCTGATTGGCAGGTTCATCATCAATTATAACAGCTTTAATTATCATTTAAGATGGGGATATGAATGGTTATTTTAACGCCTGATAATTCAGGGTTTGTATCTTCTAAGTTCAGCAGTTCAAACTTAAAATCTTTCTTGTGTTTTTGTTGGATGAGTTTTCGGCGTTTTTCAAAAATCTTCATGGCCATAGATTGGTGCTTGCTTTCGGCCTTATCTTTTTCGTGAAAGCCAGAACCATTGTCTTCAATGATAAATTCAACCGATTCATTTAAGTCGGTAATCTGCAACCTCAAAAAACCGGGATGGTTGATATTTTTAAAGCCGTGTTTAATGGCATTTTCAATAAACGGTTGAACCATCATGGGTGGAATTTGGATAAAATCGCCCTCCAGCTCATCTGACGTAACAATTTCAAAATCGAACTTATCCGCATTACGCATTTTTTCGAGTTCAATGTAATTGGTCAGCATGCTGATTTCGTCGGCAAGAGAAATGGTTTCGGCAGACGAATTATTTAGTGTGGCACGCGTCAGAGAGGCAAATTTTGAGAGAAACCCCGATGCTTTACGCAGGTCGTTCTGCATCATATAATTTTGAATAGACCCCAAAACATTAAAGATAAAATGCGGATTCATTTGAGCCCTGAGCACTTGTTGCTGCAAGTCGTTTTGCAGCAGGGTAGCCTGTTTTTTTCTGATGCTTAAAATATATACAATGAGCGAAATAACGATCAGCAGGACAATAACCACCCCGATTGAGGCGTTAATACGCTGATTTTTCAGTTCGTTTTCGGTGGTAAGCAACTCAATTTGCTGTTCTTTTTTTTCAGTCTCATATTTGGTCTCCAACTCTTCGAGTGATTGACGAATATCTTCGTCACGCAGCATGTTTTCGGTCTGGCGCACAGAGTCATTCCAAAAAAAGGCATCCTCGTAATTGGCTAGATTAAAGTTTAACTCATAAAGAAGTTCGAGACATTTTAATTTCTCCGTTGAATAACAATTGATCTCTTCAATTTTAATGTTTTTGTTGGCCAACGCCAGGCCTTTACTAAACTGGCCCGTTAAATTATAAAGTTCGGCTTTGAAGTTATTATTAAAAATATGTTCGTACGGATTGTCGCTAAAATAGTGTTCCGCCGTATTGGACAGCTCCAATGCTTTGGCGAAATTATTAAGCTGTTTGTACACACCAGCCTTGTTGGTTAAAGCGGTGCTGATACCCTGATTGTATTCTGCCTCCCGGCATAAAGACATCAGGGTATCGTAATACATCAGAGCTTTATCAAATTCCTCCTTTTGAACATAAATTCCCCCTAAAGAGTTGTAAATTTTGGCAATATCGCTAAAGGAAGCACAGCCTTCCACCTCTTTCATTTTGTAGGCTTTTTTGACGTACTCTTCCCATTTGGAGGTATTGTTATTCTCCCTGAAGATGTTGCCCATGGCAATGTAGTGATAGCAGATTCGTTCGAGGTTGTTATTGGTCTCTTTGGTCTTTAGCGCATAAAGGCCATACTGAATGGCCTTTGTATAGTCTCCGGTATAATTGTAATTACTGGCCAGATTCATGCTTATCTTGGCAATTTCGCCAATGTCTTTGATCTTTTCAGCACTTGCGAGGGCGGTAAAGTAAGCCTGATTGGATGCCTCAAAATCTCCTGCTGCAGCATACATGTTGGCCAGATAATTTGCGATAGGGGCCACCTTGCGGTGGTTGTTGATGTGTTGGGCAATGTGCAGAGCAGTAGAAAAAACATCAATTGACGCTTCGGTGCCTCCTGTTTCACTTAAATACTGACCGTACTCATAGTAGGCGTCTATCTGTTGAAGGCTGTCGCCTTTGGCCTCAGAAATCTTGCGTTGAAAAACTGATTGAACAGAATCCAATGGCTGGTTTATTGGCCCGGGAAGAGTGGCATTATTTGCCAAAGACAGCAATGGGAGTATAAATGAGGATGCGATGAATAGATACTTGATGAGGAATTGGCTCATTGAATATTTTATTGGAATTTCCGAAGTCCATCAGATGCTTACTCTCAAAGATTTATTTGAAAATCACGACTTTGGCTGATGATATTTTTTAAAAGTAAACAAATAAGTCCAAAAGTCATTAATTCGACGAAAATAAAATGAATTGGGTCACTCGTTTCGGCTTTTAATAAGCATCTGACTATAAAGTCAATGACTTGTTTGTGTTGATTTGATGGCTTGGCCCAGGGAGTGATGGAGAAAAAGTTTTATATGTGGCGTAATTAATTACGGGGATCTCTATAAAAATCATTTATTGCGTTAGTATAAATGCAATAATTGATTTTGCTCTTTCTTTGAAAAATTTTTGGATAATCTGCTTTTAAAGGGACTAACATAAGTTTCTTTTTGCCTTCAAACGTTTTATAGTCTATTTCATAATCAACTCTTTGATCAAATAATACATCAAAATAATATAAGTACTTTCCAATCCAAGAGATATAGCTCTCTGAAAAATCCTCTGCAACCAAACCATCTTGATTTACTAACTCAATACTCTCCTTATCATTAAAAATTGCTTTCTGAAATTCTACGGCGTTTAATGGCACACCATTGACTGTAGGCATAACATCATACTGAGGATCAATAAATATCCATTTATCATACTGAGTTGAAAAAGCTTCAGTTACAACATGCCCAGCACCTCTTTTAACTTTTTGGACATCTCTTGTTTTAAGGCTTAATACCCGGGAAGGAATTCCAATGGCGTTTAAACCTGCAGAGGCCACAATTCCATACTCTACACAACGAAACTGCCGCCCCTCCTTTGCTTCTTCCAAAATGGTCAATGCATCTGATTTCGAGGGTGTATTAAATCCGTTATGTTCCCATTGTGAATTTGCCCAATGAAGTATGGCTCTGATTTTGTCAATTTCATTGGTTTTTATTGAAGTAATCATGTCTAACTCATACTCGTGACGCAGCTTTCTTAAATAGTTGTTATTTAATGTATCACTATAATAGAACTTATAATCTGAGTTTGGCGCTTCTTCACTAAATGATATTTCTATTAGTTTTGAGGAAGGACTATAATTTATGGCACTAAAAAAAGGGGCACAGCCGCTTAACAGGGAAATATTAATGATTAATACAAAAATAGTTTTCGTCACGTTTAGATATTTAAAATAGTAAATAGTCTTGTTTTATATGTATCCAGATTGTAGAAAGCTGTAAGTTATTGGTCCTCATCAACAACGTTATATCCCATGAGTGATAGCATTTGTATTGCGTATCGTCTTCCTAATTTCCGGTACCCTTCAGAGTCAAAATGTGCGTTATCCATGGCAGAACAGCCGCTCGATGAAATAACATATGCAGTTGGGATAGTATCAGGAAGCCTGTTAATAATAGGATTCATACCTGAACAGCAATTACCCGGTGTGGACAATACCTCTCCGGCAAGAAGGGGAACTGAATCCGCATTGAGTGAAAGGTCAGTCAACATATCAGTGTAGATTTTTTTTACATAGGAGAGCCATTCAACTTGCCCCGTGTTAGTTTCTCCCTGGTGCAAAAGAATACCTTTAATCACACCGTCACGCTGAGCTATTTTCGCAAGGTCGATAAGATATTGGTACGGATTTCCATCGTAATCTGCTATCTTTTTAAGGAACCATTCTTCATTAATTGTAGCGTCATAATCCTGATAAATATCCTTATCAAATAACCTGATATCGCATCCGCCAATAGCAACATTAATAACCCCTACCTTAATGCTGTCGGGTATATTTGCAACCATGGTTCTGCCAAAATAATCGGCAGGTGAAAGACCTGACGAACATAAACATAAAGGAGGAACAGCTGTATACCATTTAGCCATCGATCTTCCCAGATTTGAACAATCAAGAGCCTGCAATACCTGAAAGCGGCTATCAACTATTGTATCTTGTTGCTCAATTGTGCCTTGCCCTTCCATATTCGATTGTCCAAAACAAAGATATATGTAAAAATTAGGATCCTGAGCATACGTTTTTGAAGTTAGCAGAAGAGTAGCGATAAAGAGTAAAAACTTAAAATTGAATTTCATTTGTATCTGTTTATAATTTGTTTGTTTTTGCCATATGGAACTTGCCAACAGAATCATCTTCCTTTGTGAAAATCAAAGACCAGCGAAGCAAATCTTACTCATGGCTCGTTTCATAACATGCCTATTTATAATGAGGCTTTAACTTTTATATCCAAAATCTTATCTTAAACCATTTCTTCCAACAATGCCAAACATCAATGTTGATTATCTGACATTAGCTTTTAATCGAATTTACTTTTCTTAATAATTTACAATCACATTTATCATCATAGCTTGAGAAGTTAATTGAATGCTTTGAAATGAATTGGTTACAACAATCCCATAACTAAATTATCATTGTTTGCCACAAAACGGCATTGCGTTTTTGCATGATAAAACAGAATAATCGTTCTATATCGAACGACTCATAAATCGACATCGTACAGACGCATCGCAAAAACAGTCCTCTAATATATTTAAAACTACTGGTTATCAAAAAGTATATTTGAAAGAACTATAATTCTGTTACCACACAATTGGAAAAAGAGCAACAAACAGCTTTGTTATCAGGACAATTCCAGTTGATTGGTACGTGCCAGAAAAATACGACGTTTGCGCTATGATAGCTCACGAAATGGGAAAACGAAGACCTGCCCCTGAACCCCTCCAGAAGGTGGACAGCCGATGCGCAATGGGCGGGAGGGTATATCACAATTGGCTGCATGGCGGCAGGAAAATGGGCTTTGCGGCATGTCGTTTGGGTTTTATCAACTAAAGATAAAACTGTGAAAAATACAGATGACTTGTTTGTGTTGATTTGATGGCCAGGCACTACCGACTGATTGAAATCAGGGCTCCCCCGACCAAAGTTCCGACGATAACACCGCCTGCCCCCCATAATAGTTTCATTCCTTTTGAGTTCCACCTCTCATGTCTGATTTTATTTTTTGCTTCGGCCAAATCGTCTAATGCAATCTCTAAATTTTTACTCATTGCAGCATTCTGATCTCTCAAAAGCCTATTGTTTTCCAGATTTTGCATCAACGACATTTCATATTTATTTTCCAGCGAAAGCAAATTGCTATTCAGGGTGTCGAAATGGGAATCCACCTGATCAATGATATATATAATGTCTTGTATTTCGCCACATTTAAGGCGTAAACTGCGATAGTCAGTAATACAATTTTGATATTGAATGAGTCCTTTTTTGTTGATAATAAAAAGCGTATCCACATCCACTTTTAAAAGATAGGGGGAATGAGATATAATAGTATCAACATCAACGGCATCAGTTAACTGTTCCGGTAATTCAACAATATTCTGAGAATAGGTTAAATGAGTCATTCCAATCAAAAGAATTGTGACAAATCGTTTCATGTGTATATAATTTGTTTGTTAAGGTCAATCAGGCGTTTGCCTGCAGCAATTATTTCCATGTGTATGAATTTATTTTAGAGGGGGCCTAACAATATCTTGTGAGGCCGCGAACAGGGATTAATTAATGGTTTCAAATTCGGCAGGTAGTTTTTCAACCTCTGCCTTAATTTTGTTTAAATACCATTTTGCTGTTTTTAGTTTATCGTTTATCGACTTGGCTATTTGCGTATTGTCATCTCTAAGCGTATCTAACTGAAGAAGAAGATTTTCGTTGATAATAATGAGAGAATCAAGATAGGCGTTTTGGTTCTTTAAGATTAAAATGGATGAGTCGATTTTCTTTTCGGCAGAGGAAATGGTCTCAATGGCTTGTTTCAAATTATTGGGAACCCGGAACAAGGTAGTGAGACTAATAATGATTATCACACCTAACAGAATCAAAGAAAGGTATTTTGACAGGAAGTTTTTCATAGGGCTAATGTAAGAGATATTTAATTATTGCTTGTAAAAAATGACCAACTTCTGCGTTATGCTTGTCCTCAAAATGGTCATTTACAGGAGTAAACTCACGTTTTTCGGACTGCGCAAGCCTTGAATTTGGACATTTTTTATTATGTACTTGAATTTTCTTGCTAGAATAACCAACTGCTGAATTAAAAATTAATTGAATTTTAATTGTCAGTAATAGTATTTTTGGATTCGATCTGATCTCTAACTAATTGTTCAAATTTCGATAATGAATCCCTAAGCCCGATATTTGTAACCTCAGTTTCCTTCCCTTTTGTAATAAAATAAATATAAGCCCACGTTCCAGTTTCATAAGGAGACTGTTGAAAATCGCCATTAATCTGTACTTTACCGTTTATTGCATTTCTAAAAGATGAGAAGATTGATTCATTTTCAGTATTTCTATTTATAGTTATCTGAATCGTTGTATCCCGAAATTGATATATAGAAACTATGACTTTAACTTGATCAACATTCTCAGTTGAATATAAACTAAAATCTATTTGCCCACCACCTTGTCTTACAAAATGCATGGAATCATAATTACCATTTACAGATTCAGAGTCCTTCTCACAGCCAGAAAAAATCATAAGAATAAGTAAGAATAAAATCGATACTATTTTCATATGTTTATAATTTGTTTGTTAAGGTCATATGGAACTCGCCTGGCTTAATCATCCCCCCTGTGTGTGAATTAATTCCCATGGCTCGTTTCATATGTTTAAATTTATCTTTCAATGGTCATATGGAACTCGCCAGGATAATCATACTTCTGTGTGTGAAACAATTCCCATGGCTCGTTTCATTTTATATGTTATTGTTTAAAACATGATGCTTCATCCATAAAGTTGGTTGCGTTTTACTGGTGTTCAGCACACTAATAACATCATTTTCAAGGGTGAGATATCACGATGTGCTTACATGTAACAAAAAATGTGTGGCGCAAAGCTTAACTTTATTGGCAGGCGCTTAATATTCCTTTATATACATGCCAGGCCAACTCTTTTTGAAAAGCTGCATCTTTAAGTAACAAAAAATCGTCCCAAAAATCGAAAAACAGACACTCTAACAACACGGCCGGGCAACGGGTTTTACGCAGGACGTAGAAGTCTACTTCTTTGTCCGGATCGCCATCGGGATAAAAGTCGAACCGAAGAGGAAGGTTCAGTTTTTCATAATATTGTTTGACTTGCTGTGCGATGCTGGTTGCCACCTCATCGCTTTTTGTAACCCCCTTGGTTGTATAAATGGAAAATCCGGAAACGTTGTGATTCAGAGACGCATTACAATGAACAGATACGAAGACAGAGTCGTTGGGTGAATATTTATTTGCAACGGCCACCCTGTGAGAAAGAGAGAGGTCTCTTGGGTCGGAATACTTTACGGTGGTTACCACATTCAAATTTGCATGGTTCCGCAGGAAAATTTCGATCAGTCCTCCAATTTGCCGATTGATGACCCCTTCGTAGGCGATCTCGCCATTGGGGAATTTAAACATTTTGGCAGGGGCGGTTGTGTAGTTGCCATTACTGTCTAATCCGCCATGACCGAAATCGAGTATTACATTTTTCATGTGTATTAATTTGTTTGTTTTTGTCACATGGAGCTCGCCGGGATAATCATCCCTCTGTGTGAGAATCAATTCCCATGGCTCGTTTCATATGATTAAATTTATCTTTCAATGGTCATATGGAACTCTCGATGAATTTTAATCATTCTACTGTGTGTATTTTAGAATGCTAAAATTCATGTTCGTTTCATATAATTTAGTTTGATTGATAAGGGTTGACAAACCTGTAACCGCCTATAAAAGGCGGTTACAGGGGCAGTTATTTATTTTCTCTTTGGCCGGTTTTTGGATGCAGGATGATATGAGAGAGTTACCAATGTGTTAACAAATGGGGTTGACCATCTTAGCTTCTCACTAATTTACCAAGCGATTCCTGTAATTGAGGGCTATCCTCCAGAGCAATTTTAGCTACTGCGTAAAATTCACTCATCCAATCATCAATTTTTGCAAAAGCTGCATCTTTAATTTTTGTAGCGTCTTGCGATTCTCCGATTTCTCTTAAATACCCGGCTCTCGCGTCTTCGAGATTACTCACCAAGGCAGTGGCTTCGGCTAATTCGTCGGCTGTAATTTTTAATTTTGCCAGTTTACTTTGTAAATCAGTATCGGTGGAAGCTACGCTGTAAAATTTCCTGACAGTCTCCAGCCATTTTACATGCGCTTTGGGTAAACTACCTGAAACGGCTAACTTATCCAATGTAAGTGCATCGTTTCGGAAAACCACTTTGGCTTTTTTACGGTGTAGTGAATAGATTTTTGCCAGTTGTTCTTTTAAATTTGAGAAACGACTGTATGCTGCAGAAGTCTCGTCGTCTTCAATCTTGTTTGCATCATACAATTGTCTTGTTTCGGCTAACAGCGCCTTGCCCTGTGCAATGGTTTCGGTATCATATCCGAACTCAGCCATGATGGTGGCTATTTCAGACTGGTTCTCAACGTTGGTTAATGAAATTCTGTACTGCTCGAAAGTTTCGGCTTCGGTTAATGTTCTTTTGGTTGCCATAAAAAATAAATTTTTAAGTTAATAATTAGAATTATTGCGAACTCCTTATGGATGCTTGCCTGTTCCTTAAAGGTGATTGTGCGCTCCTTATGGCTTCCCATGCATTCCTTAAAGCTTCCCTTCTATTCCTTATGGCTTTTTATGCATTCCTTACGAATGCCCGTCTGCTCCTTAACGCTGCTTGAGTATTCCTTATGGAATCTCTTGCATTCCTTACTGCCGTTTCCTATTTCTTGCGGATTAATCAGCCCAAAACGCTAATGACCTTTGGATTTGTTGATGGTTTATTTATGTAATTTCTATTTGCTGTTAATTATTAAGTTAGTCCTTTTCGGATATGAATAGCTTCTAATTTTTAAATGTCATTATAGATAGATTATGATTTGTATATTTTGTATTGAGCGTGTACAGACTGGAATCATCCAAATTAAATTCTATATTGGCTCTTGTATCCGGTAAAAAAACGTCAAAAACAAAGGTATCCACGTCACCTTTTCTGTGTTCTCAATAGCCATCGGAAGAAATAATTTGAATTTAACCATGGCCAAATTAATAAATTCAAGGAACATAATCAAGGCCCAAACCACCTAAAACATTTTTGGTTTTTGTGGTATTTCCATATTTAAACGTCCATTTAATTGCATCATCGCCAGACAGATCAGCTTTTAAAAATTCATTTACATTTGCCTTAATAGTTTTACCCATACCACAATTGTAATGTCTAATCGTTTGGGAATTTTATTGGGCTAATACTGACCGCAAAAATGAATTTGCCTACAACACTCATGGGTGCGGGCATTTTCGTAGAGCTCAAAAATACTTTCGCTGATTTTTATCCAAGTCTATTGCTGTGTTTCGGGAAATCGTGTTTTGATAACAACTGATCTTTAATATATGCCATAAAAGCATCATCGGCAGAATGACTAAATTTATTGTATTTAACAATATTTGTATTCACTTATTACTGACGTATTGTCGTGGCTCTTTTCAATTGTAAACCAATCGATTTTGTTTATAATAATCATTTTCATTTCTCTTTTATCCATTACTTTCGCTATCTTCTTAACCTTGCCCGGACGAGTAGAGCCTGACTACCGGATGAGTTATCCGTACGTACGGTGGTATGAGATGCGCACTGGCAGTCATTTGACCGTCCGCCGACTACTCGATCGGGCAATCGTGCTTTATGCAAACTCAGCTTTTTGTAACTGAGACAAAGAAATGTCAATGTATCTGGGGTTAGAAAACAGACTTCTTTTCCTATCGCTCCAATTATTCAATTTTTCATTAATCAATGATTTATCAAAAGATTTATGTTGAATTGAGATATAATCAATTGATGATAACAACTCAAGGGTGAAATCAGAATAAAATCCAGATAAGAAGTCAATAGTCTTTTTTGCAATTTTAAATAATTCAGGGTTTTCCTCAACATGTTTTTTAACAGTGTCATAACCATCTGCAACTAATGTTAAGGGTTCAAATGGTTTTTTATTCATGTCGCTATATCCCATTAAATAGCTTCCATTTAATGCATTCAAAACAAATCTCACTTTTCCTGAATACGGCCCATAAAAATTAGGCGAGTAGTTTAATTTAAAATATTTTTCTCCACCAAACCTTTGAAGAAAATAACATATTTTCTCAGCTGAAAATTCAGAAACGAATTCGCCATTACGAACTAAATCAAAAAGCAAATAAAGTAATAATGCTCTTGCATCCGTCAACTTAACTCTTTCCTTTTTTAACTTTTCTTTAATTTGTTTAGTCGGTTCATAAACAATAATTTCTACATCCAGAGAATGAAGTTTTTCCTCGATTATACGTTTAACTTTAACCCAGTCTAAACCACCATTTCCAGAGCCCAATGGAGGTATTGCAACACTTTTAATATTATTATTTACAAGAATATTAACAAGGTCGTCAAGTCCCTCTTCAACATAAGTATATTCAGAAGGTTTTCTCCAATCAGTTTTAGTAGGAAAATTAATAATGTATTTTTCTCCCGAACTAAGGTTCGAATCTTTTGTTACAAATAATTTTCCAACTTTGACTTCTTTTCTTTTGCACGCCTCTGCATAAGCCTTAAAATTATTAAGATATGCTTTTTTAAATTGTAGTGCAATTCCCTTACCCATAACACCAACTGTATTAACGGTATTTATTAAGGCTTGAGCATTACTATCTAAAATATTTCCTGTTATATATTTTATCATAAGGCATTTTTTAATAATAAGCTTTGGGTACAACTTTTATTATTTGTTCATCAACACCCATGGTTAATAGTTTAGACTTTGCCGTATTATTATAACATACAAATCCAATTATATGTTTGGGAGAGATATCTCCTAAAACCAAAAATTCAGCTTGTTTTTTTCGTTTAAGATTTAAATTTTCGGCTCCACCCCAATAAGAAGATTTAACCGCTGTCCAATCAACAATATTAACTAATTCATTAATTTTTGATTTGTCAAAAAAGGATGTAAGCATATTGGTAGCATGACCATCAGAAAAATAAAATTCATTACCGTTTGAAATAATATTTTTCAAAGAAGAACCAATGTAAACTATATCCTCTGCTAATGTTGGATTTTCAACAAAGTTGCCTCCATTTTGAGCAACATATAACATTGGCATTTTTACTCCAAAATAGAACGGGATAAAGTCACCTAATGTTATGGCCTTAATTGAGTCTGATTCAAGATTCCCATTATCAACAAACACAGTTTTATGACTTCTAGTATCAATTAAGCTAACATCACCAATATTCTTAAAGTCTGGATTCTTATTAGGTGAGTTTTTATGTGTAATACCACATTTAAGAATATGAGGAATATTCTCAATATGTGTGATTCTATATAATATTACATTTTTTAACTCCTCCATATCCCTTTCTCCAATTTTCAAAAATAGATTTTATATAAATATATTCAAAATATTATATTATTAAAGAATTTGCTATTTGGAACTCGATTTTGCATGTTGCCAACGCACTCATATCATCACTAACGTTTCATGCATTAAATAGTAATGTAAATATCCGGCCTAATACGTATGGGAAAAGTAAAAAAAACACCCAAGCGGAGAATGCCTGCCCGGGTGTTGTAATTTTCTATGTTCTACCGGAATCTTTTGGAATTAGTTGGAATCGTTCGGAAAACTCTGACACTTGCTGGTCTTTTTCCAATTGTGTGTATAACGGTTCAAAATGGGCCACCTGTTCACGCCAAAATATACCACTGGTTACAGATAAATACACACAAAATCGAGCTTAATTAATTCCGACGGGGGTTGGGGTAATTGCCGGGTTGTGCCGACTGCTCATGCCCCTAATTAGTGTTTGTCTATAAAGTCAACTACTTCATTTACGAAAAGTAAACTGATTTCGTCTTCTTCCTCCTTGTAAAGCATAGTCAAAGCAATTTTGTCATAAATTCGCAACAACAGCTTTGCCTCTGCCTTTACTTCGTTCGTCAGTCCCTTGATTTTTAAGGCGTCGCGAGCCTCGTATTTGAACTTTATATTTCAAACACTTTGTTTATGGACAGGCACTAATTATTGGGCACGGGTTTTATTCATTTTCAAATGTCAGTCCAACCGGGACTTTAACTTCTCCTTTTAAATACGTATTTATGTAAAGTTTAACCGTATCTGTTTCATTCTCGGGCATTAATATATAGTAATCCAAAATAGGGCCTGTTCCATAATTTAATGGTTGCCCGGTATATCTGTTTGTCAATGGAATGGCTGGTTTTACATAATTTGGATTACTGACTGAAAACCTCTGAATCAACTGAAGTTTATTACCTTTTTCAGTCCTAAGTCGGGATAAATAATAATAAGATGAACCCATACTATTATTTAAGTCTGCATTTTTTATCATAATCGGATTTTCAGGTGTGTATCCATATGTTGGATCTTCTGACGGGTATGCATTGGCAAAAAATTTAGGATTGCTTACAATGCAACTTGTCAGTAACAACCCAAGCGATAATATTGCGGCCCAAATATTTGTTTTTGTTACCATGGATTGAGGTTTTTATCAATTGTGGAACGGGGTATTGCTTAAATATACCGGTTGGGGTTATCTGAGCAGTTGCGCCAAAATAATAATAATCATAATAATATGTTTGAAGCATTGCTATATAAATGAGGGTTTAAGAATTTTCAGATTTATGCTTTCCCTGAAACTTTGGGTTAAATATCAATTTATATTGTAAACTCGTAGCACCAAAATTTATAAGTAACCCTTTGGGAAAGTCATACGCTACCACGTAATTTTTTGCTTGGGCCAGGTGGACATCTTCTAGTTTTACCAAAGCTTTTAATTCAACAATGATCTTATTTTCAATGACAAAATCGGCTCTTCGGGTTCCAACTTTTGATCCCTCATAATATATGATCTGTTCTTTTTCCCGTTCGAACTCTATACCAAGTTTTGCTAATTCTATAGCCAGACACCGCTGATAAATAACTTCTTGAAATCCGTTGCCAAGCGTATTGTGAATCTTCATTGCACAACCAATTATTTGGTATGTAATTTCATCCTTTTCCATCTTTTAAAATAATCGGTGCATTTATTAATTCCAAGGGATTCTTATACTGACAATTGTCAGAATCAGAATTTTGTGAATTTACAAAATTTACAGAATGTGTATATAAGTCAAATTCTGATTATTCTTTAATCCTGAAAATTCTGATTCCGACAGTGTTTGGGTTGCAATATGCCTGACATATCTTCTGATTGTCTTGATACCATGGATGGTTTTGGGCGGTCTCATATACTTTATAGTGCCGTTGTATTTTCGCCAGTCCATAACAGGCCGTTGCAGTATTACCGGGATGTGGTTCAACCCGGAATAATTGCCGGGTTGTACCGACTGCACATGCCTCTATATATTGGGGAGGTATGTGCTTTGTCTTTCTCTTTCTTCTCGCAGGTTAACAAGACATACTCTTTTGCAATATTTGGTCAAGTGATGGCTTGTGAGGTTCGCAAATGTGTATGGCTTTTGCGTTGACTATTCATCAAATCCATACTTTTTTAATGTTTTTAAGTTCATTAATGCAAATTCCTTTGCTCTCTCATTCAAAGGGTACTTTCCCTCTGCAACATTCCACATAAACCTGAAATGATGGTCTTTTAGCCGTTTGTTTTTTCTATCCCAGGCAACAATCTTTTTAATCAAATCAATTGTTACTTCAGGGTTGGTTACCGGATTTTCGTTTATTTGTTTTACAATTTCATCAATCTCATATAGTAAATCCGGAGCATGCTCAATGACTTTGTCGATAATTTCAATAGCCTTTTTTCGGTCATTATCTGAAATAGACGAGTTATTACGAACCTTTCCTGCCATATTAAAAGCTATACCTGCCATGTAGCTTGATAATCCACCTGTCTCGCTGCCCCATTTTTCGATTTTGTTCCAAATTTGTGACGGGATGGCCTTTATCCTTGCAATTTCTTCTTGTATTTCAATTCTTAATTGTTCATCTTCCGTAATACTTTTCCTTTTCGGAGTACTAGAATTGATAAAGTCAGGTTTGAGTTCATTGAAATCAATGTCAAAATCATTTTCTTTAACTGCAGTCCAACATACTTCCTTTTTTGCCCATTCTCCATACAAAGCACCGGGCGCATTCTTTTTAATGAAGGTTTCAACAGATGCCATCAGATTGAATAAAACAGATTTCATTTTCTCACTAAGAGCCTGATTCTTCCATATTTTATAGAGGTCTATTTTATAATCAGTTTTTAAATTTAAAAGAGACAGTGAATATGGAACCGTAATATATCTCATATCACCAATTGCATTTGGACTTACTCCGTACAGTTTTTCGGCAGTCTTAAACATTATAGCTTTGGCAACTGCATCCTCATAAAAAACATTGTCAGGCTTATCAGGCATATTGTAACTCAGAAACTGAACATAATTCTTTTGACTTCCACGAACAACGATATGTGGTCCGACCGCAAGTCTTTTACCATACCAAATTTCCTGATAAGTATTTAAATATTTAGCCAAAAATTCTTTTGTAATCATTTGGCTTCTTGGATTTTTAAGGTCAAATGCTTTCCTTCTTGATGGAGTGAAACCCTCTTTTAATCTGGCATTTTTGTATTGACCTCTCGCTCGTTCATAGAACCAACGGGTTTGAATATTACTTCCTTCTACTGGTTGTGCCCAAACAGTGCGGGATATTTTTTCAAGTTCAACGTGAAATGGTTTGTTTGAACTTAAGTCGGAAGTAGAAACCTTGTTTTGTGTATTTGCATATTCTGCTATACGATTTACAATTTCATTGAAATTATCTCGTTTTTTTACAACAGTAAGTTTTGTTTGAACAAAAATCTTATCGATGTCCGCTTTATCTTTTTTCCAGGTATGATATACAGACGCTGTAGTTTGCCCACCATTCACAATCTGAAAATCTTTAGCCCAAACAATAGCTTTGCTTCCGTCAGGTAATTTTCTTAATTCCAACTCATCGGCAGTTGCAGCTATTCCATTGTTAAAAGCAAGAAACATGCTGGGTTCTTCTTTTATTGTTTTCCTGATACCCTTATTAATTTTTCCTGTGAATTGTAAAAAGGAACGAACATTTTGCTCAAGAAGCCTTGAACCATACTCTTCATAAATATTGGCAAGTGTTATGCCTGGAATCAGGGCAAGATATGATTCATAATCCTCATTTTCTGATGGAGATTCGAGGCACGGAAGTATTCCTCCATAATTTTCAAAATTTATTTCTATCGGAACATGTGTCTGGTCTGAAAGATTAAATAAATATTCTATATCGATTATTCTTGTAAATATCGAATAGCCTGAGATTGTTTTGTTAGCTTTAAAATCAGATTTGAAAACTCCATTGCTTAATACAAAAATATTTACCCTTGACAAAAACTCCTGTACTTCTTTAACTTCAGCAAGTGTATGAGCCAGGTCAAAAACCTCTGAAGATTCTGCCAGTTCTTTAATGTAATCTTTGTACACCGCATTACGAAAGAAACGTTCAACCTGATTGATAGAAGATTCGGCTTCCTGTTTGGTTAATGTAAAGGGGGCTTCAACGCCTTTAAACACTGTTACAAACAAATCAAGCGTTTCATAATTTTCAGAAAGGGCATATCCGTTTAGCTTATGCATGGTTCTGCCCAGTTTATCTTCTTTCCGGTCAAAACAAATCCTTGCATTTTCAGTTTCCCCTGCATCCGTAAGTAAATCAATAGCCATCTGGGTAAAAATTTGTTCCTGAACCCCTCCGTTCTCTTCTGATGCCTGAGTCGATTTTATTTCCTGAAAAAATTCTTTATAAAATTCTTCAACTTTCATTATAGTTTTAACTTTTCAATAACATTTGACAGACTGGTTTTGTATATTTCTGTTTCAGCCGTTAATACAATTGAATATTTCACATCGCCAACACCTTTCATCAAGTTATTTTCTTCAATCCGCGGGAAATTTTCTTTGACTTTGTAAAAATCTTCACCTCTTATCAGATAAGATATATTTTCATAGCGAATTTCGTGATGTTTAAAATATCCTGCACTGATTAATTTTCGGTTCATTACATTGCTGAATAGTTTATTGTCACCAATGATTGAAAACAATTCAGAAACAATTTTATTTAATGAATTCTCATTACTATTTCGCTTTTCCAGTGATAAATGGAAAAGAAACAAATTCTCAAGTAAAGTTGTATCTAACTGTCTTTCACTACTGATTTTTATTTTTTGGTGGTTATGGGTTTGGGTGGTTTTTACTTCAATTGCATTGTTGTTCTTCTCAAAATCTCTGATTCCTGTGTCGGGACCCACCCAGATATTCAGGCATTCCGCTAAATTTTCTGTTTCAATAAAAAGTTTCTTTAACAAAAACAACTCTCCAAATAAACCAATCTGTTTCTCAGGTGATAATCCGGGACTGTTAGCCAGTTCAAATAATTCCTTCCATTTTAAGAAGCGATTTTGTAATGATCGGACAAGTTCATTTTCTTCCCTTACATCTGAAATTAAATTAAATAAATCTTCACACAAAACCGCAAAAATTGACGAAAGTGAATTATCAGCAAGACTTATCAACAAAAGCATTTTATCATGCTGTGTATCATCTGGTAAAATCTCAGTTGTAATATCCTTCAGGTCATTTAGTGCTGAAATATCAATATTGTCTTTTGATAGCCGAAATGCAATACTTTTTATCTTCTCAGGCATTCTCATGGCAACAAAACAATTCGGCCTAATATCAGCAGAATACCTTTTTAAAACAACGCCTGTTTTTAAAGTATCACTAACTTCAAAATCCTTCCAGATATCTTCAATCTTCGTAGTCATAATCTTCAGGGTCTTCGTTTACTTCAAATTTGTCTAAAAGCTGCTGATGCACTGCATAAGTGATTGTTCTGTTTTTGCTGCTTCCGGGAAATCTTATTGCAAAGCCAACAATAGGTTTTTCAGATTTAGGTAGTCCTGCTTTTTCAGGGTTCAACAGATATAATAGTAACAGAGGAAATCGTGCACTTTTAATTTCCATATCGTTCCTTACCAGATTGCCATTGGGATAATTTGGCATTTGTGCAGCCCCAGGATATTCTTCATGTGCTTTCTTTTGTTCAAATGTTTTTCTTTTTGCCAGTTCATATTCATCGTCTGTCAAATCAATAAACTCATGATTCGGACTGATGATATGTGACTTACGAATATAGTAAACGCTATCACTATTATTTTTATCGTCATCTGTCCTGTCAAACAGCCATATCCTTGTTGAATTATCCAGAACATAATCTTTATTGTTTGAATTATTGCTGCTCATCAAAGCAACATGCCAAACATCAAGTTCATCATCTTTTTGTTTTTCTAAAATAAACTCAGCCAGCCTATCGGGGGAGGCTATTGGATTTTCAGGCGCAACAAAACTTCCGATAAAAGAGATTACGTTAGAAGCAGGAATATTATTCCATAAAAAGTTTCCTTTCTTTTCAATTGGTTTAGTATCAAAAGAAGATATTAATTTTTTCAGATTATCGAGGTTGGCATTGACATGCTGGCTTCTTTTGCTTAGTTTGTACGATTCGATTAAAACACCAGACCATGAGATATTTACATTTACTGCTGTTCTGATTTTGTTGGTAGCGGAAATTTGTAATACCCCCGGATGTGTTCTGACTTTCAGGGCGTATTGTTCAGGTGTACTTCCGGCTATATCCGACATGTAATTAAATTCCTTGCGTAATTCTTCGGATGCAAGAGTGATATGACAGAACCATTCATTAAGCTCTCCTGATGTAAATAAACGACATAAATCTACATAACCAGGACGATAACCAAACCATCGCCCCATTTGCATGAGCGTATCATACATTTTTGATGCACGTAAATAATAACTTACAGACAATCCTTCAAGGGTCAACCCCCTCGACAGTTTATTTCCTCCAACGGCAATCACAGATAATCCTGCTTCTTCACCTTCTTTGATATATTTTTTATCATACACCTGATAATCAAGGACGTCTTTTGCACCGCCATGTATTTCCTTAACCTGAATTTTTGAGGCAGCAGGGTGAAGATGGGGAAGAACTTCTTCCCAAGCATGAACTTTTACAGCAGGGTCAAGTTCAGCCAATTGCGAGTTGAGTATCTGTTTTGAAGTTGTGACATACGAGTGGTAATTATCAGTATCGGTTTCAAATGTTTGGCGTAATTCGTAAATAATACCTGCATTATTTTGTTCAATTCCCATTCGGTAAAAATTGAACCTATTTTCTACAAGTTCTTTTATTCTGCTTTGCCAAACCTGAAAACGAGAAACATGTATCAGCATGGAGTTGTGCTCATCACCTTGCCCGCGTAATCTTCTGATTGCACAAGTAATGATAAAACATTTTATTGCTTTTTTAAGTGATTCCGGAACACTTACAGGCAACTGGTCGTCTCTTTTGTGTTTGTCAGGCACAAAACCCTGATAATCATTTATTCTGTGAACAACAGGCAATGTGTCGGTTGGTTCTTCTCCTTCGTTTAACGGTTCAAATCCGAATATTTTATCAGGTCCAATGTAGTTGGAAGGGGCAGGAATATTAGTAATGAAATCTTTAGGGAAGAGGTTATCATCATTCAATGGAATGAAAATATTTGCAAATGGTGTTGCAGTGTACCCCACGTATGCACTTTTTTGAAATAACCTCAAAAGATTTCTGATTTGCCCATTTATTTTAGTTGGATTCAGGTCGTCTCTTTTTGTATTAATTGAAGCATTATCAGCCTCATCATCTATAATCAACAATGGCTTGTTTCTGATAATCTTATTACCACTAATTGTTTCAGAGGATTGCGCAGCAAGCCATTGTTCCAATCTGTTTAAAACATATGCATTCTTCTTAACTACTGCAATAATTGGGTCATTGGTATAGAAATTCAAAGCGAGTGCGTTGGCTGCTCCTGCATTAAAATCACCGTTATCTGAACTTGATGTTAATGAATGAGCAATCAAATTTCTGTTGCTTCTTGGTTCGCCTACTCCAATCCACAGATTATTGTTTCTGTTCACCCTTTCCTGTTGCGTGTCAAACCCCAGAAAACCTTCATCAAGTCTAAGCTGTGTCTGACTACGAAGGTTTTTATGAATTCCTGCAAGAACGATTATCATTTTAAACCCGGCATCAGCAGCTTTACATATTAAACCTGTATAATTTGCAGTTTTACCGGATTGAACCTGACCAACGACCATGCCTCTTTTATCAATCGGAACTTTTTGTGTTGGTTCAAAAAGAGCGTCTAGTGTACGGTCTGTGAGTTTTGCAATTGATTGTACAGTTCTGGGGGGAAACTTTTTCTTTTCTTCAAGATACCATCTATACCTATTCCAGAATCCCCATTCAATTTTTGATTTATATCCTGCAAGCCAAGGCCTTCGTGCTTTTTCTTTTTCAATAATCCTAAAATCATCAACCCATATTTTGTATTCAGATTCCAAGTGTCTTTTTAGTTCATTTCTATCAATATCAGGATGGATTAAAAGGGTTTTTTCAATGGCATCAGCTATTTGCTTTTCGGTGGCAGTATCATTGCAACCGGCATCTCTAAGAAAAAATAATGCAAGTTCTTTTGCTTTGTTATTCATTGTCATTACTTAAATGTTCAACGTATTCAGGATATTTATCGAATGGCTCAATTGATAATAAAGTAGCAACCGCTTCATCTTGGGTTTTTCCGTTGTCTAGCAGAGATTTGAAAATGTTCTTCATCCTTTTAACCAGCATCTCATGTTCGAGGTTTTCAAAAGGAATTCCATGAGATTCGGGCTTTTCACTTTCTGATATCGTTATCAGAGGAACCGGAACTGTTTCTTCAATAAATTCAATTAATTCATTCAGATTTTGTTTTGTTGGTTCTTCCAGCAATTTACTAATAACCGGATGATTTCTGTTAATTGCATAAAACCGTTTACCATGTCTTTGCTTTTCAAGCCATACTGGGGTAAATTTAAAAGAAGGATATTTCCTTTGTAATACTTTTCCTTTATGTCTATAAACATTAACTGCCTGGTTTCTGATATTTTTTGCGTAGGACTTCAATTGGGATTGTATTTTTAAAGGGGGCCTGGCAATAGATTTTTTAATATCAATCTGCCACTGGTCATCCATTGTGTTAGGCAAATCAATCATTATTCTGCAAAGTTTATAATGTTCCTCTTTGCGAAACATTCCAAGCCAACTACCTGCAACCAGTAAACGTTCATTCCTGTATATATAGAAACCTTGTTGCTCATTCCAGCCTTTAGGGCCAGCAGCCTTTTTAAATGTATTTTCTGAAATTTTTGAATTGTGTGGTAAAACATAGCCTTTTATTACAATTTTACTATCTCCCACGAATTCTTCAGCATTCGATTGAATACCATTTTCACCTCTTAAGAACGGGTCCCAGGCTTCAATTTCTCTTTCCTGAAACCAAATTTTAATTTTCCCTTGTTCAAGAAATCTGTGGAAAACCATTTCCAGATGTTTTTTTACGCCTTCCATCAATTCCATAAATTTCCCAAGAGCTTCAGTATCTTCTTCTTTTGTGTTTTTTAAAGTTCTATCCAGACAATACCAGATTACACTTGTACCTGATTCCTGTTTATCTATTTTTTCCAATTCGGATTCAATTGGTGTATATTGTATAAGTTCCCAGGTTTGTACTTTATGCACATGGTCTAAATCCCATGCCCAGAAAACAGGGGTGTAGTCTTTTTTCTTTGAGATAACTGAAAATTTTCTTGTTTGTGAAAAGGATGCAGTTTTTAGTCCAAGTCCAAAACGCCCCAAATCTTTTATAGAACGTTCATCAGAAGGATGCTTACTTCCCGGGCGCATAGCCTGAACCAATTCATCATGATTCATGCCGTAACCATCATCCCTAATAATAATAAACGTATTTTCTCCTTTCCAATCGTAGCTAATCCAGATATTTTTAGCATCTGCAGAAATTGAATTATCAATTATATCTGCAATTGCTGTTTCGATAGAATACCCTATCGCACGGAAGGTTTCTATCATTGAGCTGGCATCTGGTTCAGCTTTGGTTGTCAGAACATGAGATTTATTCATTCCGGATTAACTCTTTGAGTTTGTTTGCAATTGATTCAGCCATCAAGGGAGGTACAGCATTACCTATTTGTTTATATGCAGCAGTTCTGCTTTGTTTTTCAGATACGCCTTCAAAATAGAAATCGTCCGGAAAAGTCTGAAGTCTAGCTGCTTCTCTCGGTGTTAATGAACGATTTTGGCTTATATCGGGATGGATATAATAATGTCCATCTTTTGAAATGTGTGCAACAACGGTTTGAGAATATGGTAAATCGGCTGCTACAACTTTAAATCTGTCAACAAATGATTTAGTATTTTTATGCGTTTGCCATTCCGTTGGAATATCATTATAATTTAATCGCTGTTGACCATTTTCCCACTTTTCAACGGCTAATTTGTATATTCCTTTATCTTGTTCTGTGTGAGGTCTGGCTATATGCTGAGTTGTAAAATCTAACCCATTTCGAATATGACTCTTAAATAAATAATCACCATCATATTTATTATATTTAGTAGCGTAATAATTACCTGTGCCAGCCTGGAGTTTTGGCAAATCTTTAAATATTTCAGAAACCGTTACGTTAAAATTGACTTTTTCAAATTTGGGATAAAAACCTTCTTCGCCATTTTTCTTACCAATTAAAATTATTCTCTTTCTGTTCTGCAGAACTCCAAAATCCTTAGCTTCCAATACCTCATATTCTGTGTGATAACCCTTTTCCTTAAACAAATCACACATCATTTGAAGATATGATTTTCCATCTTTTGTTTTAGCCGATTTTAAACCAATCACATTTTCAAAAACAAAATATTTAGGTTGATAGTATTCCAGAAATTTAGCATATTCTTTAAACAAATAATTTCTTGAATCTCCTTGCATTCTGTTCTCGTCTCGTGAACGACCAACAATTGAGTATGCCTGACATGGCGGTCCGCCAATTATAAAATCAATTGATTTACCTCCTTTTAACGAATCAATCTTATCAAAAATAATTCTATTGTTTTCTTCGCCAATTGGTAAGTTGATGACAGATTCTCTTTCTTTGTCCGGAATTAAGGCGTATAACTCTGTTCTGGAAATCTTATTTTGAATATAATCGAGATAATGAGCTAAATTATTTGTCCTTTTTAAATAATGGTAGCCAACTCTGGTTGTCAAAGTATTACAGGCTGCTTTATCTATTTCCACATGAGCAACAGGCGTGAATCCTGCCCGAATAAATCCTTCAGACAAACCACCCGCACCTGAAAATAAATCTATAAAGTTCATTTATACCCATTATTTCTTCAAAAATACAATTAAATCATTAAAAACCTGGCCTCTTCTATCTGGTTTTAATTCACATTCCCAGATGACTTTTACTCTCCAACCAAGAGTTTCAAGCTCTTTTGTTTTCAGCAGGTCACGTCGTTTTGTTCCATTAATTTTATTAAGCCACCATTCCGTTTTTGTCTTGGGAACTACAAAATATTTACAGTTCTCGTGTCCATGCCAGAAACAGCCATTAACAAAAATTACTGTTTTGTATTTTGGTAAAACGATGTCAGGTTTTCCAGGAAGTTTTGTATAGTTTAAACGATATCGGAAGCCATTTTTATGCAAAAATTGACGAACAAGGATTTCCGGTTTTGTATTTTTCCCTTTAATCCTTGACATATTATAACTTCTGGTCTTTTTATCATGTACATCAGTCATTGTACGCATCTCTAAGCGCTGGTAAAAATAGCACCCTTTTGCTAATTTAGCCCTACTGATTGTTACTCCATTTGGCAAAGCCCAAACAAAAGTCTGGTCTGCTCTTACTTTTTCATACCAATTTCGTTTATTTCAATTACGAAATACCTGGCTTTTTGAGTACCAGTAACACAAGGCAAACACAGTCATTCTTTCCAAAATCATAAAAAAACGACAGTAAATGCATAACAGGCAATTGTAGTCCTGCAGTTGCGGTTTAACCTGAAGTAATCGCCGGGTTGTGCCGAATGCGGGCTACCCTCTTTGAATTTATTACTATGTCGGCTATTATTTTCAGACATGAGTGCCAGTACTATCTTTATTCTATTCGGTCAGGTATTCGGTCTAAAAGTTAAATAATTATTATTCCATAGGGTTAACTGGGTTGTCTGGTCAATATTTCCTCCGGATAAAATAACCATTACACGCTTTTTCGTTTTCTGATTTTTCAACCATTGGGCAACCGCATCCATAGCGGTTGCACTTGTTGGTTCCACCTGTAATTTTAATAAATGAGTTAACCATTGTGTCCAGTAAATAATTTTCGATTCCTCAATTTCATACATGTCATCAAGCATTTTTAAGTACTCAAATGTAATATCGCCCACCGCCATTGTCATGGCACCATCGGCAATGGTATCGGGCACAGAGGACAATTTTTGTATTGCATTCATTCTTAACGATTGTGCGGCATCATTGGCATTCAAAGGTTCAGCTCCTATAACTTTTGTTGCGGGTGATAGAGAACGAGTGGCTATAAGTGTACCTGACAACAGTCCACCTCCACCACAGGGTGCAAAAACAGCGTCAATATCAGAGACCTGGTTAAGGGCTTCATAAATAGCCGTTCCCTGACCGGCTATTACCTGATTATGATTGAATGGTGGTATCCAACAGGTTCCTTTCTCTTGTGAAGCTTGTTTCACTTTTTCATCGGCCACATTTCGATTTTCGCATAATTCAATTTGGGCGCCATAAGCGTTGGTTGCTTGTATCTTTATCTTTGAAGCGTAGGCAGGCATATAAATAGTTGCCGGTATATTAAATTGTCGCGCAGCCCATGCAACGGCTTGAGCATGATTTCCAGAACTATTTGCGATTACCTTTTTAGGTTTTTCATTGTTCTCAATTAACCATGATATTGCATTACATGCTCCTCTGGCTTTAAAAGCTCCGATTTTTTGCAAACACTCAGCTTTAAAAAAAATCTCATGACCAATCCATTCATTTAAGAGAGAAGATGATAGAACGGGTGTTTTATTCACATAATTATTAATCCGTTCTTTGGCTTTTTCTATGTCTTCAATATTTAACATTGCATCAATTTTACGGTTCTTTATGGCACTAACGTCCTGATAAAGTAATTCTGAGTAATAGTGAATAAGCGTAAATTGTCTATCTCTCTTTTATAAAACCGGGTGAAAACATCGCCGTCATAACATCGCCCCAAAATTCACACAGCATTCCGGGAATTATTGAAAACGACCATCTAATACATTGAAAACCAATATTCATTAAAAGGAGTGGAGATAGCAATTTTTTAGTAAAAAAAAGGAAACGACAACTTTCAATCAATTGGTTACATCGTATTTAGTTGTAGTTCTACCGGGATGTCGTTCAACCTGGGGTAATCGCTGGGTCGTGCCGACCGCTCATACTCCTATATATTGTGCTTAGTTTTTTTTTACATTTTACTTTTATATTAATCACCATTAAGTTGTTTCTAGATGTCTATTTGTATCAAAAACTGGCGCAAATCTCTTTATCTATTTTTTATTCTGGGAAGCGTTCAAATTTATTTATTTCTTCCAACGAATCATCCCAACTTGCTTTGTTTGAGATAAAAATATGTGCATTAGGTCGCTTTTCTAATTTCGTATCTAAAGATCCTGCTGGAACTACTAAAAGTTTATCGTCCATTTGTAAATTGGGCAGAGCTGAACCACAATTTGCACAAAAGGCTTTCACATGATTACTCTTATGCGGTTGAAATATTTTAATGTTAGATTCCTTTTTTATCCATTCAAGTTTAGCTGTAGTGGAAAACAAATTTGCAGCATGAGCAGACCCTGTGTCTTTCCTACAATATCTGCAATGGCATAAATAAAAACTCTCAAAGTCACCTATAACTTTAAATTTAATTCCTTTGCATAAACAAGAACCCAAGTATTCCATTTGATTAGTCCATTTTTAAAATAATGATTTTAGTTGAAATCCATTTTCCAGTATTTTCTATTTTTTCTCGCTTACACTTTCCAATCTTTTCTTTAAGCAGCTCGCGTCTCTCTGTTAAATTAAGCACAATCGGTTTGTATAATAATATGTAGCCGACTGCGTGCCACTTTCCTGTCAAGGTACAAGAAAGTTGATGCGGTGCACATTCTCCTATATATTGTATGCTGGTGTTTATTCATTTAAATCTATTAATCAATTATTTAGCTCTAAAATAATCACTTTTTCAAACCCCACCAAATTATCCACGAAGCACAAATTTATTCTGTTTTTTTGAGCGTTGGACAAAAAGCCCTGTGGGCTACTTGGGTTGGCTTTGGAAGCTCTTTGGCAAAGCTTTGGATTTAGCGATGGCTCGTGGGGCATTGGCAATGTGCTTACAAATTGGGCTAGCCATCTTTATCAAGGAGTTATAAGTAAATAAACAATAACCAGAACTATTTCCCAATCACCTTATCAAGCCATTCAAAATACTTTTCATTTGTCTCTTTATCAGGATATTCATGTCCTTTATCCTCTGATATAATTAATGTCACTTTAGCCCCAACATTTTCAAGTTCTGTACTCATTTTTTTTATCAAATCAACTGGTAATGAACCATCCTTTTTACCGTGATAAATAAATACAGGTTTGCCAATAAACTTAGAAATATAGTTCTTTTTAAGAAAATTTGGATGTTCTCCATCAAGCCAGTTACTTGCCAAATAAGGATATCCTGCAAAAACCGCAACTCCTTTGTATAAATCAGGGTGTTCGTAATATGTTCTTAATGCACCGTAGCCTCCCATTGAAAAACCTCCAATTATAATATTTGAAGTATCTACAGAGAAATTGGAAATTACATCCTCAATAGCTTCTATGATATCGTTTTGTGATGAATCTGATGAAAAGCAATTATACATGTCCCGGGCAAGAGGCGCTAATTCAATAAAATTCCCGTTACTTCTTTGTTTATTTAATAAATTCTGTTCATTTACACCACTACCATGTAAAAATACAAGTAAAGGATATTTTTTGCTGCTATCATAATCATTGGGTAGTTTAATAGTGTATGGCTGATAGAAACCATCATATTTTGATTTAAAGGCTCTGCGGTATGGCTCTGTAATTCCGGTGAAAGGGTCAGTTCCTTTTTGAAATATTTCATATTCTTTCATAAAGCTATTTATTCTGCTCAGCAAATCTTTCCCGCTCTCATAAGGCTTTATTTCATTCAATTCAGATCGAAGAAGGTTCAATTTAAAAATAAGTGTATTTACTATTCCGATACCTAAACGATTTGAATTATCTGAAATGCTATTATAAATTTGGTTATAAGATAATTCAGGAATAATCGTAAAATCAGTACTTGAAATTTTGTTCTTTGAAGATGCTACCGTTACATTATAATTTCTGGGATTAAGCCCTTCCGTTTCTATATCAATGCTTTCTTTTGTTAGTTGTTTTCCCATCTTTATCGTAAGTTCTTTCTTAATTACAATCTTAGATGAATCATTGGCAACATTTATAGAGATTTTTTCTTTTTGCGTTTTGTCTGATATTGTTGATATTTCTATTGTTAGGTGTTCGGATAAATGAATTGTCCTGTTTTTTGGCTGGACTAGAATTATAGAGGTATCAACTGATTTTGGTTTTTCGAATTGTAACGGCGCAAATTTCCGTTTAACACCTTCATCCCAAATACCGTAATCATGAACAACTGCATACCCATTAGTTATTGTATCTCCTATAGCCTTTGCAAAATAAAGGTTAAACCCAATTTTGTCAAGCATCCAAGGATGGTATGGCGGAATATCGCTCCATGATATTAATGCCTCAAATCCACACTTCCCATTTTGAGCGCTGTACTCAAATAGTGTTTGGTTACTAAAATTCCAAAGAACTGTTTTTATATTGAAAGTCCAAATTTTTTGTCTTGCCCAATATTTTTTGTTTTTAGAAGGAGAAAAATTCAACTCGTAAAATTCGTCCGTCAAAGTATCTTTTTGTGGAATTGTAAAAAGTAGCTTAAATCCATCTCCATTTGAAAAACCTCTGTTTCTGAAATTTATACTATCTGCTTGTGTCTCGATGTACAGATAAAAATGGGTTGGTGTATATCCGATTAAATAACGAACAGAAACAGTATCGGTTGGAGGATTATCAAATTGCCAGATGTAATTAAAATCATGTTGTTGCATTTGTTCCAACTCGCTATCAAGAACGCCATCTATATTGGGTGTATGATTCAAATAAGGTACCTGAATATATTCTTGCGAGTAATTTGAATTACAAACAAACAAGAATAAAAAGACTGAAATACATGATTGTTTTATTAATTTCATTGCCTATAATTTTGATATTATTGATTCGGGTAATGCCGATTTATGAACCATGATAGAAATTGTCTTTAAAAGAAAATAATTTCTTGACATGTAGGTATAACCATACTTATTCATATAAGAGTCCGAATTTTTTATAACATAAAACATTTTTCCATTTTCATCTTTTGCTAAACCTATAACATGCATATTATGGTCATCTTTTGTGGTATAATTATCGAATGCATCCTGTCGCATTTTTTGTGTAATAACCATATTTTCATAATCTTCATTTAATTTAGCAAAACCAACATTATATCCATCGTCACCTACATCACCATCCCAACAAACTGAATAACCATTTTCAAGGGCACTATCTATTACACTCGAAAAATCATTTATTGGTAGATTTAAATAGTAATTATTGTTCCAATTAGCCTCCGTTTCTAATATAAATTTTGAATAAAATGGATGATGGCTAAAAGATGTTATTTCGATATAATCATCAGGTGAAATTCCAATCATTTCTTCAGCAAAAGATTTTGGAGTGTACTGTTTATTCTGATAAATAAAACTATCAGGAACTTCCCCCATTGTATTTGTTAATATAGTTTCAATATCATTTCTGTATTTTTCCCGTGTCATCTTTCCATAACCAGAATTGACATAGAATTTTACTTTTTCAAGCAACTTTTTATTCATCTCGTTATGGTTGTGTTCAGCAGTACTGTCTATTTTTCCAGAGAAAACAATTTCAGGAATTGCTCCATAATTTTTATACGCTTTCAATACGCTAAAAGTCAAATCACCTTCAGTAAAATAACTATTACCCCTCATTCTTATATATTTTTCTGCCTTATCTAAGTAAGTTGGAATAACATAAAACATAGGAGAAAGCAAAATTGGTTCTTGGCCAAGACGAATCGCCTCTGTCTCAATAAATGAAGTAGTTGCAAAGCTCCAACAAGTTCCGGTATTTTGTTGATTCTTTAATGGAGTGCTTTCTATAAGTTTTGTAATCTCAAATCCTTCCTTTTGTTGGGAATATCCTGCTGTACATATTGAAAAACTAAAGAATATACAAAGGATAAAATTTTTGGTTTTCATGGCTTTAAATATCTACAATATTAATATTTGCGTCAAAAATAGTATGCATATGTTATTGAAAATTGTAAAAATGGTAAGCACGCTATTTCTTATGTCGCTGCAAAAAGGCTGGTGGATTACTAAAAAGCTGCGATGGCTTTACTCCGCTCATTCTTTTAAAATCATAAATAAAATGTGACTGGTCGGTATACCCGAATTCATATGCCAACTCGGTTAATGAACAGGAAGGATTATTTAGTTTAAATTTGGAAGCACTTAATATCCTTACCAGAATTATAAAATACTTAGTAGTATAATTAACATAGGTGAAAAAAATTTTATTTAATGTCTGCCTGCTCATTTCAAACATATCCGAAAGGTCATTTACAGTAATCATCCCCTTTGTTTCATAAATCTTATTACAAATGTTTTTAACCAAAATCATATTTGAGTCAATAGTTATTTTTAAACCTTCTAAAAATTCTTCTGACGCTTGAACACACTCATCAAATGATTTTGCTTTAAAAACTCTGCTATGTAAATCAACAATTGATTCACCATATAATTCACTTACATCTTTAATTCCATAAGGGGTTTTATATGGAAAATAAGCAGAATTTGCCCAAGGGTGAACTTTTATTATGAAATATGACACATGGCTTTCGTATATAAACTCCCAAGGTGGCTCCAATCTATGCGTATAAACAGGCAGGTTCGTTTTTGTAATTCTTTTGCCCCCATACTTTATTGTAATAGTACTATCCTGCAAAAACATAAAATCATTACATGCATCATCAACTGAAATAATAGCTTGCCTTTCAGAGGAATCATTAGTTAATAAAACAAATTCCTTTATTAGGTCATTTAACTCATTTTTTGCAGTTGTGTTTTTTATTATCATAATATCTTATTGTTCCTGCTTCATTAATAAATGTATATGGATAGGTGGTGGCAAAAAACAACTCTTTTGCAAACTTTGGTTTTCGGGGCTGGCTTGCAGCGGTTTGCAAATGTGTTGTTTTGCGGGCGGGGTTTCTTTTTGTCTTTGCGCGGGGGAGAAAAAACAAAATAAATTCCCCTCAAATTGCACCGTCCTATCCACGGAGTGCTAATCCTGTCAGTCCGTTTTTTTTAATTATTTCAATCTTTTAATATCATGTCAATGTGTCGAGATGCGGTTTTCTACACTTGCATACAACGCCCCCATATCATCATTAGATTTCTCGCATTAAATAGTAATTACCTAATATATCGTTTATCAAACGAAGGCAACAAACAGTATTCATATCGTCTTCGCAAAAACACCCCCCTAATATACTGAAAACTAAAGAGTATTAAAAAAACAAATTAAGAGAATAAACTTACGGAGCAGAAGCAGCAGCACAATTAAAGCATGGGCATTCTTCCCAAAAACATAAAAAAACGACAGTAGGTCCATAGTATTTAGTTGTAGTTCTACCGGGATGTCGTTCAACCTGGAGTTATCGCTGGGTCGTGCCGACCGCTCATACTCATATATATTGGTAGCAGTGCTTTATTGTTCAATGAGTTCCCAACCATTTTGAATATAGTCTTTTTGTAATAAATAATTCATTCCAGCTTTCTTATACTCCAATAAACAGTTGTATTGCCTTTCCGTAAAATTTGAAACTTCTTTAGGTATCAAAATCTTATATGTCAAAGAGATTCTTGCTGCAGTCCAATAATCAATAATCTCTCCGATTTCAACATATCGAACAATTCGTTTACTTATGTTCACCAGACTATCAAGTTCGTTAAGTGAATAGTATTTAAAATATAGGCCCAATGTGTCAATAGAAAGAAGGTCAGGATTCAAAGTCTCAATTTTTTCTCCATCATCTATTCTATCTAGTCCAATAATTAGAGAGTTATTGTCAAGTTTCAAATTTTGAGTTTGAAGAAAATTCTTTATTCCGATTGAAATCAAATCATATTGTCCTTTTGGATTAACCCGATAAATGCTATTTGAATCAGGATAGAACATATTTTTAGGTGGAAAGAAGTCCAAACTACCTGTCGAAAAAGATTTCCATTCTTCATGAAATTAAAGGTGTCTTCAAAAACTGATTTTACAATTTCATGCCGTTTCACCTCACCGTTTAAACTTTTTAATGTCGGAAATAACTCCTCGTTGATAAAAGCAATCAATTCATCACCCGACAATTTCTTCTTAACTACCCAGTTTTCCCACTTCAAATTATCAGGTATTGGACTTATATAGTCTTCAATTGACTTTTTCCAATCTTTTTCTTTGTCGGAGAATATCTTCATGAATAGCATCCAAACCAATTGCGCTATTCTTTGAGCGTCCCCATCCAATCCTGCATCCTTGCGCATTATATCCCGAATGGACTTTACAATTGAAGTAATATTTGTCATTTATATCTTTTCTATCAATTCTGTTTTTAACCAATCAAAAGCCTCGTTTTGATTGTAACTAATTTCAGGTCGCAAAAGAGCCTCCATATCACCTGTAAATTCAGCACTGTTTTCTTTTTCTTCTATGTTAAGTAGGAACTCTTTTTTACTTGGAGCTCTTTTTCCTGTAGCAAACGAAGTATATTCTTTAAAACAATTTATGATTTGTTTATAGTCCAAGTCAATATGTTGCCGTGAATAATCTAAATCAAACAAATCTCGCCCTTTGCTTCGTTGATATAATGCCCTGAGTTTTGTTCCTAAAAGTTCGTTTATATTGTAAGTCTTTATTTCTGCTTTACCAGAAAACCATTCACTTTCAATTTCAAAAGGAAAATCAACCCAATCAAGAACATTAAAATGCTCCTTGCAATTGATTTCGAGTTTCAAACGCATTCTTATTTCTTCGTATTCCGAAGTGAAACGATATAAAGCCTTAGCTCCGTGTCCACGAACCTGTGTAGCTCTTTTCTCTTCGAAAAAAGTTACAACTTCTCCAATTCTTTCCATTATTGGTTTAATAGGACCAGCCTTGATTTGTACTAAATCAATATCCTCAGAATAACGAGAAGCAGGATTTAGATATAATTTATGTAAAGCTGTTCCTCCTCTGAATGCAAGATTTTCTCGCAAAAATTCATCTGAGAAAATTTCAACCAAGGCTCTTGAAATAATTAAATCTTGTTCCACTTGTGAAAATTCTCTCCAAGGTGCATGTTCCTGCCATTTTGCGATATATGGTCTGGGTATCATAAATCACTTTCTAATTTTACATTAACATCAACTTTCCATTTATTGTCAACTGCACCTGGTTTTTCTTTTGATTTTGGACTCAATAAAACAGGGAAGAAGTTTCTTGTCATTAACTCTGAATAAATCATTTCTTGTAATTCTTCTTCTATCCCAAGTTCTTCAAGCAAAAAACCGAACCTTTGCAAAGTGCTTTTGTTCGGATACCAACTTAAAAGGTTATCTAAATCTGATTTGTTTAATTCTTCTGTCAGTTCCTCAATAGTTGCAAGCATTCTGTTTATTCCGCCTAATTTTGTTTGATGGTGAATCAAATCAACTATTGTTAATGCTGGGCTTGAAATTTTAAAAATTCCTGCATCTGATTTTTTTAACTGGATATTCTTATCTGACCAATTGCTTGTAGTAAAAAAGCGGATGTCAATTGTCCTTTTTGATATATCGTTGAACTTTGGTTTCTCAGTTATCAGATAATCTCTTTGAGCTTGTTGATGACTAGCTCCATGAAACCTAGCAGCAGAAAATAATCCTACATAATAGTTTCTACCCAAAAATTTAAATAGTTTTTCACTATAAAGTTGAATTGGTAATTTTTGAGCAGAGGAGTATCTTGGAGTAATTATTAAATAGAATCCTTTTCTCAGGTTTACAATTTCCCCTTTTTCAGTCAAGCGGTCAAGTTCTCTCTTGATAGAAGTATCTGTTTTTCCTAACTCATCACGTAACTCAACTACTGAGAATGAGTATTCTTCAACCGATAAAAGTTTTTTTATGTATTCTGCAATTGTCAACTTAGAAATATTTCGAGCAATATACCTCCATTTGGTGTGAATCTCAAATTTATACTACGATTTCTTTTTGCGTTGCCAAAAAAACAACTCTTTTAAAAATTTTGGTAGTGGGAAAGCCAATGAGATTTTTAAATGTGTTGTTTGTGGGTGGGCATTTGCACGGTCTCTTTCAGCATTAAACACAACGTCGAGTGTATGCGTAGTGGCGGACTTCGGAGCTTCTCGCTATCAAACCGATATAGCGTTGATGCGAGCCACAAACCTTGATATTTACTGCTTTCCCCGCCATTACGTATGACACATTGTGTGTGCCTTGAATGGTAAATATAAACAAATTTTCACATTTTATAGTGAGAAAGTCCAGAGAGTGCAAGTCTCTTATGTGCTTGGTTAACACCGGGAAACATTAGTAAGTCGCAAGCTGGTTTGGAGTGATTGATGCAGTGAAGTAAGCGAGCCTACAAAAGTCTGAACTGACGAACAGGAACGGAATACGAGGCATAATTGTATGGGTAAGTAACCACACCATTAGTCGGTCTCGGAAAGGGGGATGGGCAATTGCTCAAAGTCCTGTTTTAGGAACAACTATAACTATTTCAAGACTAAAGAGACGCGATTACATATCTATGCCGGAACTTCATTTGTCGCTTAACCCATCAAGGTACGAACCGCCGTATATGCACCCGAGTGAAAAATATCCTGTGAATATTTAAAACGAAAGGTGGGAGCAGAGCTCGCGTACGGTCGGTGGTGTGAGAGGCTCTCCGCCAGGCTAAAAGCCTAGCGGAGAGCCTACTCGATTAGCACCCGTGATTTTTTACATTGATCTATGTTGCCTTTTAACAACAGTAATTAGTGTTTGTCTATAAAGTCAACTTCTGCGTTATGCTTGTCATAAAAACAGTCATTTACGAAAAGTAAACTCCTTGATTTTTATGACTTCACAGGCCTTAAATTTGAACTTTATATTTCAAACACTTAGTTTATGGACAGAGTCTAATTAGGATATATTTTACTATTGAATAGTAAATTTTATTACATCAGAAGCCTCTATATAACTTGTGTACATGTAATCCTCAATATCATAATCATAAACCATATTATCTTCATAAAAATTACAGAAATACACTTTAATATAAACAGTCTCCCCTTTCGTATAAGGAGAATTATCTATTCCTACATATGTTAAAAATTCAGTCAATGGAGAGGAAAAAGAATAAGTGCTATATGTAAATTTATAATCATAATTTGATTTTGATACATCTTCGCTATGATCAAAGAATGCTGTAAATCGAATATTATACGTCTCTGTTGTTTCAAAAAAAAAATTAATCCCGTTATTGGAAAATACAGTACCTTCATCTGTATATGCCATATCCAAATTTACAAATTCCACATTTGGAAGTTCGTATAATTCTTTAATATCAATAAAAGCAGGTACATCGCCTCCTATAAATTGGTAACTAAAGAGTTTATATAATCCATAATCTGCTTTATCATAAATTATATTGTAAGTCCCGGCTTTAACATTGGTTAATTCAAAACGGCCATCTTCATCAGTAATTACCGAATTACCACTACCTTCAATTGAAACTTTGACACTACTTTTATCTTCAATTTCGACACCGTTATTATCAATTAAATTAACAAAGCCAATAATTTCTCCGCTAAATGATAGGTTGTCATCACTCTTATCACAACCGAATAAAAAAATGAAGAGATTCAGTATAATTAATGTTTTTACAGTTTTCATTCTTTGTTTTGTTTTATTTTAATTTGCAAACAATTATTCAAATTCTGGAATTATAATACTTGCCACATTGGATGGGTTATTATAATTAACTGTTGTATAAATTTCTTTCCCTGTGTTTATATCAGTATAATTATATTCATAACTGCTTATTGCTGGATACATAATTAAATATAATTCGGAACCTGTTGGAAATTGAAGTGTATCAATATATAATATAAAATTAAAATCACCCGAATCATAAAATAAGTGGTCAGCAGTGCTTGAGATATAATTTTCATATGAAACGGTTTGTTTATTGCTTAAATAATAACGGCACCAAGGATAAGGATGTTCGTTTTGGTTTAAAGCATTTGCGGTTACAAAAACACTTGGATAATAAGCATCTTCTATCTCCGTAATCTGCACATTATCTATTTGACAATCTATAAATTGATATAAATACCTTTGACCAAGTGTTGTTGGTTTATTTCCACCGACAAAAGGCTTACCATATATTTTGTATTGTCCATAACCGTCTTTATTGAAAAGAATATTATAAGTGCCAGTTTCTAAATTGTCAATAACATATTGTCCACTTTCATTAGTATAGACTTTTATTTCTGAACTACTTCCCTCTAAAGTAATTTCAACACCACTATTATCGGACAAAAGGATACGTTTATTATCGAATAGTTGGACATAGCCAACTAACTGGCCAGATAATTTTTCGTATTCAACATTTTTTTCACACGCATTATTTATCAATAATATGAAAAAAGAAAAGAATAATATTCTACTATTTCTTTTGTAAATATTCATAGTTAGTTATTTTATTATGGTATTGTTATTCTTGTTACGTTAGATGGTTCTCCAACCGGCCAGATATTGCGATTTGACAAAATATCATAATAGCCAATGCTAACTATTGGACAGCCATAAGCAATAATATAAACCTCACTTCCCGAAGAGTAACTGCTTGTATTGCTATACATATTGCAAGCTATTTGGGATCCACTTTCACCATCAAAAATCAATGTTCCTGCTTCTATATAATTTGAATCAGATACATTCTCTTGATTATGTAAAAAGTATCTTATTAGAGCATAATCACCGTTATGATTTACAGTGCTTTTAAGATAGAGGTTATTAACAGCATCTAATTCTATACTAATATTTTCAATTGTTGTACTTGTTTCTTCTATCAAATAGCCAGAAGTATGGAGAGGTTCATCACCTCCAACGATTTGTAATCCCTGAATTTGATAAACGTAATATCCTTCTTTAGAAAAAATCAGGTCATAAGTACCTGTTGGAATATTATCTATCAAAAATTCATTATTACTATTAACTGTAGTTGAAAATTTTGTGTTTCCATCATCAAGTACAACATTAATGTTTTCAAAGTCATCATTATTTTCTCCAAACTCATTATAAACATACATCTGCCCTTCTATTGTTCCTTTGAGTTCAATTTGTTTTATCTCGGTCTTTTCACAACTAGAAAATATTAACAGAAGGAAAATTAACTTTACAAAATTCTTTCTCATCATTTTAATTTATTATAGTAAACTTTTAAAATCCATATTTAATATGTTTGAATTGCTGTTCATGGGTGCTAACGTACAGTGGTATGAGGTCGTGGCGGATTGACGAGAGTCAATCTGTCTGACCGAGCAGAAGCAAGCACGAGATTCGACCTGTCGAATCGGCACGAACCCGCCAATGCCTTATTACCACATGTTGGCAACTGCCTTTTTTATTTTAACGAATCTATTCTTCGTTCTAATTTGACTATTGAATCTGGTTTTTTTAATAAATAATCTAGCCTTAAGAATTCAAACGGTAAAAATTTAATTTTCTTAATTTTTCCTTCTTTTTCAAGAAAAATTCGGTAATGAAAAATTAACCACCTTTTCACTTTTATGATTGACTTCAGTTCATATTCTTTTTCCGAAAAATAATTAGAACAATAAACCTTCTTTGAGTCAATATGTACCTTTTTGATATTCAACATTGGTAAATATCCTATGGTCATCATGATCAAACATAAACAATTTATGACGATCAAATCTGTCTTGCTAGCGACTTCTTTAATTGCTAGATTCAAAGCAACTAAAATTCCAATTAAAATAACAGGTAGAATAAACTTATAAACAATGGTCAGTCTTGTTGTTATTCTTTTCTTATTATTCTTTTTACTACTCATTCAATTATTTATTTTTCTTATGCTGATTTTGCGTAAAGGTTGTTGCCAACGCCCACATATCGTCAATAACATTTCTCGCATTAAATAGCAATTACCTAATATATCTTTATCAAACGAAAACATCTTTATAAACAGACTTCATGTCGTTTTCGCAAAAACAACCCTCTAATATACTGAAAACTAAAGCGTATTAAAAATTAAATTGAGAGAATAAACTTAGTCGTGGTAGCTGCACAAGACTAGCAGGGGCATTCTTCCCAAAAACATAAAAAAACGATAGTAGGTCCATAGTATTTTGTTGTAGCTCTACCGGAATGTCGTTCAACCTGAAGTAATCGCTGGGTCGTGCCGACCGCTCATACTCCTATTATATTAGCCCATCGTTATTCTATTTCTTCGTATTCTTCTACCAAGTCACTTTCAATATGTTCTTTTCCGTGAATTTTGTCGTGGCATTTAGTACAAAGAACCATAATGTTGTCTAATTCGGATTTTCCTCCTTTTGCATACATCTCTTTATGGTGATATTCGGCTTCTTTGTAGTCTTTGAACTCTATTTCGCAATTTGGATATTCACATTTACCGCCTGCTTTTCTAAATGCGTTAATTTTTTCTTCATCATTTATTTGTCGTCTATCATCCAATTCCGAAACATTGTATTTGGCTAAAAATTCATCAATTAGAATTTTTTTGCGAAGAGTTAATATTTTTTCTGACCAACCACCTCTTACGTTATCATAAAATCTTTGATAATTAGCTTTTGAACCTCTAAAAGATTCGTCATATACCTTGGAGTGGAATGATTTTATAAATGTTCTTAAATTTTCTTCTTGTCCTTTGAGTGAATATCCAATTTTTAAATCTCTAACCATTGTGTAAAGAGCAATTACCCACGCATGTTTTTCAAGATATTTATAATTCCCGGGGTTTTTTGGGAAGCATTTTTCGAGAAAATTTAATACACCTATTGCGTTTTTGTATTCTTTAGAATTTTTTTCCAATTCTTTATGCTGGTCAAAGAAATTATATAATTCATTAGAACCCATTTGCTTAGAACCATACATTTCATAAAATAAGATTCTTGCTGCATCTGGATAAACACCATACCTATTTTGTGAAATTCCAATTGAATATTTCATAAAATTGTGATTAGCAATTTCTCGCATACATTCTACAATGGTACCAGGATTCGCATTTAATCTTTCTCCAAGCTGTAAAGGTTTACCACGTTGAAGTCTTGAGAATATTAATCTAACTCTTTCATCATCATAGTCCTCCATAACGTGAAAGGTTAAATTGTAATTTAGAAAAGTCTCTTTTTGGTTATCAGATAATGCTTTCTCTCCATTGAAAGTTAATCCGTGATTATCTTCTCCAGAGAATTTCTTATTTAAGGATAATTTATTGTCATAAAATTCTTGAATACAATGAAGTCGTTGTTGTCCATCTACAATATAAAATTTATCTTCGCCTGATTTATAATTCATAAAGAAGATTGGAATAGGTTCTCCTTTTAATACAGTATCAATTAGACATTGCTTGTCCAATTTAGACCAAGCGTCAACTGGTCTCTGGTAAGTATGGTCGACTTTGTATTTATTTCCGTCGTTTATGAACTTTTGTATTGTTGGCATATTTTATTTTTTTTAATGTGGGCTAACACACTCATATCGTTATTAACATTTCTCGCATTAAATAGTAATTACCTAATATATCGTTTATCAAACGAAGGCAACAAACAGTATTCATATCGTTTTCGCAAAAACAACCCCCTAATATACTTAAAACTAAAGCCTATTAAAAAAAAATTGAGAAAATAAACTTAGGCGTGGTAGCTGCACAAGACTAGCATGGGCATTTTTCTCAAAAACATAAAAAAACGGCAGTAGGTCCATAGTATTTAGTTGTAGTTCTACCGGGATGTGGTTCAACCTGGAGTAATCGCTGGGTCATGCCGACCGCTCATACTCCTATATATTAGGCAACGTATTTAAAATTTAATGGCTTTTGGAAGTTTTATTGATTTAAAAGCCTCTAATGCAAAATTATCAGTCATACCAGCAATATAATCACAAACTATCTGTCTTGGAATATTATTTTCTTTATCATAAAGAGTCTTCATTTTTTCTAAATATCGACCAAAACTAACACCAAGGTCAGAATCACTAGAAGTATATTTTGAGTAATTTTGACCATTGTTATCATAAATATCTATCAAATAATCAAATAGTTCTTCGAGGATTTTTTCTCCTTTTTTTCGATATTTTAAAATATCAGGATGTAAATAGATATTTCGGTAATTAAATTGTTTTAAAATGTTTAATTTTTCAAACATTTCGTCAGAGAACCCTATTTTATCACTCTCTTTTGAGTTATTTATTAAGTCAATTGTTAAGGAATTAATTATATCTCCATTTGATTTGCCTATATAATCTCGAATTGTTTCGGGGATATCTGATAATGTAATATATTTTGCCAAAACTGCATCTTCAATATCTCTACCTAAATAAGCGATACTGTCTGCAAATCTGACTATAATTCCTTCGTAACTTGATGCAAAATAATCTCTTGTTTTAATTTTATCTAAGTCATTCTTAGACTCTGATGGTTTCAAATATTGAGCAAACTTTTCTCCATTATGATTAATAATTCCATCTTTAACGCCGTAGGTTAAATTAAGCCCTTCTCCTTTGTTTGCTAAATATTGAACAACTCTGTAACTATTTACTTCATGAACGAATTTAAAGTCAGCATTCAATTTTCTATTTAGAGCGGTCTCTCCTGCATGACCAAATGGGGCATGTCCTAAATCATGTCCTAATCCAATAGCAAATGCCATTTCAACATTTAAATCCCATCCAAAATTATTTAATCCTTTACATATTGTTGCACCAATCGTTGCAACATGCATAACATGTTCAATTCTAGTGCAAACATGGTCATTCTCTGGCGAGAAAAAAACTTGCGTCTTGTGTTTTAACCTACGATATGGCATCGAATGTATTATAGCGGTTTGGTCACGAAAGTAATCTCCTCTTATTGGATACTCTTTTTCATTTACTCTTTTTCTGTATTCTTCTTTAGATAATGGATTTTCCATAGTTGTGGGTTTATATGTTGCCTAACGGAAAATTATAAGTTACGTGGCGGATTGCGGGTGACTTCCTGTCCGCATACGGACAAGGAAAACATGCGGAAATCCGCTGCTGGCGTACCACTAAGGCCGCCATGGAATTTATAAAATGTGTGTGCCTTGAATGGTAAATATAAACAAATTTTCACATTTTATAGTGAGAAAGTCCAGAGAGTGCAAGTCTCTTATGTGCTTGGTTAACACCGGGAAACATTAGTAAGTCGCAAGCTGGTTTGGAGTGATTCATGCAGTGAAGTAAGCGAGCCTACAAAAGTCTGAACTGACGAACAGGAACGGAATACGAGGCATAATTGTATGGGTAAGTAACCACACCATTAGTCGGTCTCGGAAAGGGGGATGGGCAATTGCTCAAAGTCCTGTTTTAGGGTATCCACCCCATTGCGTGCATATTTCATAATTAGATGATCGGGAATATTTTTGCATCAAAAAAAACATGAGCAAGAAAGAAAAAATGTTTGCAATGGTAGAACAATGGCGTGAATCAGGTATGACGCGCAAGTCGTTTGCAAATCAACATGGATTTAAGTATGAGTCATTCAATTATTGGTGTAAAAAACAATACAACGAAGTAGTGAAAGTTGATCAGCCGACAAAAACTTCAACTCAATCATCCCGATCTATGATGCCTGATTTTGTAGAGCTCAGTTCCGGTTTAGATATGAATGATCAGGTTCAGCCGATCCGGATGGAGATTGAATTACCGGGAGGAATACATATAAAAATTTACTAGTCATGCTTGGTTTAAGTGCTAATCTGCGATACTTTCTGTGTTGCAGCACTGTTGACATGCGAAATGGCTTTGATGGATTGTCTGGAATTGT